>NZ_JBEPAK010000005.1:0-83332 GCF_040298565.1 Kitasatospora sp. NPDC001539
GAAGAGCAATGCAACAGTTCACCTGCGTGTCCGTCAAGCAGCAGCTGAAGTGCGCCGGTTCGCGCCGCGACGACTGGCCGGGAACCCTAGGAAGGAGGCCCGGATGGGCAGTTACGTGCTGCGGCGGGTGCTGCAGATGATCCCGGTGTTCTTCGGCACCACGCTGCTGATCTTCCTGATGGTCTACACCCTGCCGGGCGACCCGGTGGTCGCGCTGTTCGGCGAGAAGGCCGCCGACCCGGCCGTGGTGGCCAGCATCAAGCACAAGTACTTCCTGGACCAGCCGGTCTGGAAGCAGTACCTGCACTACATGGGGAACCTCTTCCAGGGCGACTTCGGGACCAGCTTCACCGGCCGGCCGGTCTCCGACATCATGGCCGACGCCTTCCCGGTGACCATCCGGCTGGCGCTGCTGGCCTTCGTCTTCGAGATGGTCCTGGGCCTCATCCTCGGAGTGCTCTCCGGCCTGCGGCGCGGCAGCATCCAGGACACCCTGGTGCTGGTGCTGACCCTGGTGGTGATCTCGATCCCGGTCTTCGTGCTGGCGTACATCGCGCAGACCATCTTCGCGACCAACCTCGGCTGGGTCACCCCGACCGTGCAGGACAGCTACGACCTCTCCCAACTCGTGCTCCCCGCCGTGGTGCTGGGCTCGCTCTCGCTCGCCTACGTGGCCCGGCTCACCCGGACCTCGATCGGCGAGAACCTGCGGGCCGACTACATGCGCACGGCCGTCGCCAAGGGGCTGCCCCGGCGCCGGATCGTCGTCCGCCACCTGCTGCGCAACTCGCTGATCCCGGTGGTCACCTTCCTCGGCACCGACCTCGGCGCGCTGATGGGCGGCGCGATCGTCACCGAGGGCATCTTCAACGTGCAGGGCATCGGCAACGTCCTGTACCGGGCGATCAACACGAAGGAAGGCCCCACCGTGGTCGGCATCGTGACCGTCCTGGTGATCGTCTACCTGGTCGCCAGCCTGCTCGTCGACCTGCTCTACGCGGTCCTGGACCCGAGGATCCGCTATGCCTGACATCCACGACGAGGACTCGTACCAGCCGCACCCGAAGCCGGGCATCTCCCATCTGGACTACGCCGGGGAACAGGGCATGGCGGTCGAGCAGGAGACCCTGATCGAGCGGGACCCCGGGAAGCGGGAGGAGGCCCGCAGCCTCTGGGGCGACGCCTGGCGGGACCTGCGCCGGCGGCCGATCTTCCTGATCTCCGCGGTGCTGATCCTGCTGCTGGTCGTCATGGCGATCTTCCCCTGGGCCTTCACCGACGCCGACCCGCGCAAGGCGGACCTGGTGAACAACTACCTCCGGCGGCCCGACTGGGGCGACGTCTTCGGGGCCGGCTGGTTCGGCTACGACGCCCAGGGCCGTTCCATCTACGCCCGGGTGATCTACGGCGCCCGGGCCTCGATCACCGTCGGCATCTTCGTGACCGCCGCGGTCACCCTGCTGGGCGGACTGACCGGCATGGTCGCCGGGTACTTCGGCGGCGCCGTGGACGCGGTGATCTCCCGGATCACCGACATCTTCTTCGGCATCCCGCTGCTGCTCGGCGCGCTGGTCCTGCTGAACGCCTTCACGACCCGCACCGTGTGGAGCGTGGTCATCGCCCTGGCCGTGCTGGGCTGGACCCAGATCGCCCGCGTGATGCGCGGCGCGGTGCTGACCGTCAAGCAGTCCGACTTCGTGGTGGCCGGCCGGGCGCTCGGCGCCGGGACGGGGCGGCTGATGTTCCGCCACATCCTGCCGAACGCGGTCGCCCCGGTGATCGTGGTCGCGACCATCGCGCTGGGCGGCTACATCGCCACCGAGGCGACGCTGAGCTTCCTCGGCATCGGACTGCAGGACCCGACCATCTCCTGGGGCATCGACATCTCCTCCGCCCAGAAGGTGATCCGCACGGCGCCGTACGTGCTGTTCTTCCCGGCCGCGGCGCTCTCCGTCACCGTGCTGGCCTTCATCATGCTGGGCGACGCGGTGCGCGACGCCCTCGACCCGAAGCTTCGCTGAGCGAGGGGAGCGCATCGTGAGCACAGCTGTCGACAGCACCAGGCCCGAGCGGGAGGCACCGTTCGACGGGCCGCTGCTCGACGTGCGGGACCTGCACGTCGAGTTCGTCACCCGGGACGGCGTGGCCAAGGCCGTCAACGGGGTCAACTACTCCGTCTCGGCCGGCGAGACCCTCGCCGTGCTCGGCGAGTCCGGGTCCGGCAAGTCCGTGACGGCGCAGGCGATCATGGGCATCCTGGACATGCCGCCGGCCCGGATCCCGCGCGGCGAGATCCGCTTCCGCGGCCAGGACATGCTGACGATGGCCAAGGACGAGCGGCGCAGGATCCGCGGCCAGCGGATCGCGATGATCTTCCAGGACGCGCTGTCCGCCCTCAACCCGGTGCTCAGCGTGGGCTACCAGCTCGGTGAGATGTTCCGGGTGCACCACAAGGTCTCCCGGTCCGAGGCCCGGGAGAAGGCCGTCGAGCTGATGGACCGGGTGCGCATCCCGGCGGCCAAGCAGCGGGTGAACGACTTCCCGCACCAGTTCTCCGGCGGCATGCGCCAGCGCATCATGATCGCGATGGCGCTGGCCCTGGAGCCCGACCTGATCATCGCCGACGAGCCGACCACCGCGCTGGACGTGACGGTGCAGGCCCAGGTGATGGACCTGCTGGCCGAACTCCAGGCGGAGTTCCACATGGGTCTGATCCTGATCACCCACGACCTCGGCGTGGTCGCCGACGTCGCGGACAAGATCGCCGTGATGTACGCGGGCCGGATCGTCGAGACCGCCCCGGTGCACGAGCTGTACGCGCGCCCCGCGCACCCGTACACCAGGGGCCTGCTGGACTCCATCCCGCGGCTGGACCAGAAGGGCCAGGAGCTCTACGCCATCAAGGGCCTGCCGCCCAACCTGCTGCGGATCCCCCCGGGCTGCGCCTTCAACCCGCGCTGCCCCCGTGCGCGGGACGTCTGCCGGACCGAGGTACCGGAGCTGTTCCAGGTCACCGAGGAGGACGGCACGCCGCTGGAGGGGCGCCGCAGCGCCTGCTTCTTCTGGAAGGAGACCCTCCATGACCGTTGACGGGGCAGGTGCCACCGTGGCCGGCGCGCCGGGGGCGGTGGTGCCGGAGGAGGCGGTGTTCGAGCGGGAGGTGCCGCGCGGCGAGCCGATCCTCGAGGTCCGGGACCTGGTCAAGCACTTCCCGCTCACCGAGGGGCTGCTGTTCAAGCGGCAGGTCGGCGCCGTCAAGGCGGTGGACGGGGTCAGCTTCGACCTGATGCAGGGCGAGACGCTGGGCATCGTCGGCGAGTCCGGCTGCGGGAAGTCCACGCTGGCCAAGGTGCTGATGAACCTGGAGCCGGCCACCGGCGGCTCGGTCCGGTACAAGGGGGAGGAGATCTCCCGGCTGTCCGGGGCCGGGCTGAAGGCCGTCCGGCGCAACATCCAGATGGTGTTCCAGGACCCGTACACCTCGCTCAACCCGCGCATGACGGTCGGCGACATCATCGGGGAGCCGTTCGAGATCCACCCCGAGGTGGCGCCCAAGGGCGACCGCCGCAAGGCCGTCCAGGACCTCCTGGACGTGGTCGGGCTCAACCCCGAGTACATCAACCGGTACCCGCACCAGTTCTCCGGCGGGCAGCGCCAGCGCATCGGCATCGCACGGGGGTTGGCGCTCAAGCCGGAGATCATCATCTGCGACGAGCCGGTCTCGGCCCTGGACGTGTCGGTGCAGGCACAGGTGATCAACCTGCTGGAGCAGCTGCAGGGCGAGTTCAACCTGTCGTACATGTTCATCGCGCACGACCTGTCCATCGTCCGGCACATCTCCGACCGGGTGGGGGTGATGTACCTGGGGAAGGTGGTCGAGATCGGCACCGACACGGAGATCTACGACCACGCGACCCACCCGTACACCCAGGCGCTGCTGTCCGCGGTGCCGGTGCCGGACCCGACCGCGCGGGAGTCGCGGGACCGGATCGTGCTCACCGGGGACGTGCCCTCGCCGGCCAACCCGCCGTCCGGCTGCCGCTTCCGCACCCGCTGCTGGAAGGCGGAGGACCGCTGCGCGGTCGAGGTCCCGCTGCTCGCCCCGCCGAGCTGGCTGGAGGGCGCGGCGCACCACGACTCCGCCTGCCACTTCGCGGCGGAGCGGGGGACGGGGCCGGGCCCGGAACGCGGGGAGATGGCGGGGTAGTGCGGCGGCCGGCTCCGCCGTGGGCCGGGGCGCGTCCTCCGGGCGAGGGCGCGCCCCGCGGCGCGTCGACGGCCGTGATGCAACCGAGATCTGCCGCGCTCTCCCCAAGTGCACTCCGGTCATTGATAGTTGCTAGACGCCTGTCGATGGTCGCTGCTGCGCCGAGGGAGGACTGCTCACATGGACGCGGTGGAGGTGATCGGCGGCGGCCGGCCCGGCCTGGTGCCCGGGACCCCGTTGCTGGAGGTCGAGGACCTGCACGTCGAGTTCCACACCCGGGACGGCGTGGCCAGGGCCGTCAACGGGGTCAGCTACTCGGTGGCGGCGGGGGAGACGCTGGCGGTGCTGGGCGAGTCCGGCTCCGGCAAGTCGGTGACTGCCCAGGCGGTCATGGGCATCCTGGACATGCCGCCCGGCAGGATCACCTCGGGGCGGATCCTGTTCCGCGGCGAGGACCTGCTGACCATGAACCCCGGGGACCGGCGGGCCGTCCGGGGCCAGCGGATCGCGATGATCTTCCAGGACGCGCTGTCCGCCCTCAACCCGGTGCTCAGCGTGGGCTACCAGCTCGGTGAGATGTTCCGGGTCCACCAGGGGCTCACCCGCAAGGAGGCCCGGGAGAAGGCCGTCGAGCTGATGGAGCGGGTGCGCATCCCCGCCGCCCGGCAGCGGGTCGGCGACTTCCCGCACCAGTTCTCCGGCGGCATGCGCCAGCGCATCATGATCGCGATGGCGCTGGCCCTGGAGCCGGACCTGATCATCGCCGACGAGCCCACCACCGCCCTGGACGTCACCGTCCAGGCCCAGGTGATGGACCTGCTCGCGGACCTCCAGGCCGAGTTCAACATGGGCCTGATCCTGATCACCCACGACCTCGGCGTGGTCGCCGACGTGGCCGACCGGATCGCCGTGATGTACGCGGGCCGGATCGTCGAGACCGCCCCGGCGCACGAGCTGTACGCCCGGCCGGCCCACCCGTACACCAAGGGCCTGCTGGACTCCATTCCCCGGCTCGACCAGAAGGGCCAGAACCTCCACGCCATCAAGGGCCTGCCGCCGAGCCTGCTGCGGATCCCCGCGGGCTGCGCCTTCAACCCGCGCTGCGACCGGGTGCGCGACCGCTGCCGGGAGGAACTCCCGCGCCTGCTGCCGGTGCTGGACGAGGACGGCGCGGAACTGCCGGGCCGGCGCAGCGCCTGCCACTACTGGCGGGAGACGCTGCACGGCTGAGCGCCGGCCGCTCCGACCGGCGGGCTCACCTGGTGAAGCCGACGTTCTCCCAGACGATGTCGGACAGGCCCTCGGCGCCGATGTTGGCGAGGTCGGCGCGGGCGCCGTACAGCTGCGGGCGCTGGTAGAGCGGCAGCACGCCGGCGACCTTCCAGAGCTCGCCGTCGGCCTGGTTGACGGCCTCGGAGGCGGTGGCGGCGTCGGTCGCGGCGGCGGCCCGGTCGAGCGCGGCGTCCGCCGCGGCGCTGCCGGCGCCGACGTGGTTGGCACCGCCGTTCTGGGCGAAGCCGGCCCGGCTGCCGCTGGCCGGGAACGGGGTGCCGAGCAGGGCGTAGACGGTCAGGTCGAAGTCCGCGCGGTCGACGTACCTGTCGAAGAACTCGTTGGCGGCGGCGGTCACCGTGGTGACCTCGATGCCGACGTCCTTGAGCATCCTGGTGACGGCGACGGCCTCGCCCTGGGCCACCGGGACCCCGGCCGGCACGACCATCCGCAGGCTCAGCTCGCGGCCGTCCTTCCTCCGCACGCCGCCGTCGAGCTTCCAGCCGGCCGAGTCCAGCTTGCGGGCGGCCTCGGCCGGGTCGAAGCGGGACAGGCCGAGGGAGTTGTCGCGGTAGCCGTTCTGGTTCGCGACCAGCAGGTGGTTGTTGAGCGGGACGGCGGGCCAGTCCAGTCCGCTGAGGTCGGAGCGGATCAGGGCGTCCCGGTTGATCGCCTGGAACACGGCCTGGCGCACCGTCGGGTCGGCGAGCGCGGGGGTGCGGGCGTTCAGGGTGATCTGCCGGAAGTCCGGGCCGCCGGCCCGGCGGACGGCGGCTCCCTTGGTGGCCTTGATGGCCCGGTAGCCGGCCGGGTCCGGGCCGTTGTCGAAGAGGTCGAGCTCGCCCTTGGCGAAGGCGGGGCCCATCGCGGCGGGTGCCATGGCATGGAAGACGATCCGGTCCAGGAGGGGCTTGTCGCCCCACCAGGCGGGGTCGGCGACCAGGGTGACGGTCTGCGCGGCCGGGTCGAGGCGCTCGACCTTGAACGGGCCGGCGGTGAGCGGGATCGCGTCCAGGTAGGCCGAGTCGAACAGCTCCGGGGTGGCGACCTTGGCGGCCGGCAGCAGCGGGGCGTTGGCGGCGCTGTTGAACATCGACTGCCACTCGGAGAACGGCTGGTCGAAGGTCATCACGGCCTGGAAGTCGTCCTTGCCGCGCTCGACCGAGGCGACCAGCTCGAAGCCGGTGCTGCTGGAGGGCCGGAAGGCCGGGTTCCGGCCGTTCAGGGCCCGCCAGTTCGCCTCGATGTCCCGCCAGGTGATCGGGGTGCCGTCGGACCAGTGGGCCTTCGGGTTGAGCGTCCATGTGACCACCTGCCGGCCGTCCCTGACCTCGGCGTGCGCCTCCTGCAGGTAGGCCGGGTTGGCCGTCTGGGTGCCGGCCGCGTCCGAGCGGAAGAAGGTCGGCAGCAGCGGCTTGGTGACGTCGATGGTCGAGGACTCGCTGCCGTCGGCGTGGATCGGCGACCACTGGTGCGAGAACTGGGTGATCGCCAGGTTGAGGGTGCCGCCCTGGCGCAGCTGGGCGCGGTCGTGCGGGTTGACGTCGATCGAGGTGAGCTTGGGCATCCCGGTGGCGCCCGGCAGCGCGTCCGCGGCGTCGCCGCCCTGTGCGGAGGAGCAGGAGCAGAGCGCGAGCGAGAGGGTCAGCACGGTGAGACCGGCGAGCAGTGCCGTCCGGTGGTGCTGGCGGCGGCGACCCATCGGTGTGACTCCCGGGATGGCTGTGACGGAGGGTGTGGCGTCACATCTTGCTGACCGGGAGGGGAGTTGTCGAGGGGCGGAACCGCTCGCCGGCACCGCGGCAGCGGGTCCGCCCCTCGTTCGTGTCCGGTCCGTCAGGCGGCGGTGAACTTGAAGGTGCGGTCCTTGTCACCGGTCTTGTCGAACAGCGACCCGACGGCGTCCGCGACGTCCTGCGGGGTGACCGTGGCGGTCTGGCCGTTCTTCTTGACCTTCACCTTGTCGAACACGCCGCCCAGCTGGGTGCTCAGCGCGTCGAGGTCCCACTTGGGCACGATCTTGCCGGAGGCGTCCGGGACCAGCGTGAGCGCCTTGGCGGCGGTCAGCTTGCCGAAGCTCCAGGACTTGGTGCCGGCCACGACGGTGATCTTGCCGCTGACGATCTGCTTGCCGAGGCCGTCGGCGGCGGCCTGCAGGGCCTGGGTGGAGACCTTGGGCTGGGCGGCCGTGACGGACAGGGCGATCGGCTGGTCCGGCTTGCCGGCGGCGCGGTCGCGGTAGGCCTGCTCCACCACGTCCAGGGCGGCGTTGGAGTCCACCGCCTGGCCGGCCTTGCCGGGCACCACGACCGGGTCGCCGTTGTCGCCGAACTTGACGTAGCCCTCCTGCAGGCCCTGGCCCGAGCCGGTCGCCAGCGAGTCCAGCGCCGCCTTGAGCTTGGCCCGGTCGACCCGGACCTCCGGGGCGACCGCCTTGGTGCCGCCCTCGAGCGACTTGATGACGTCCACCGGGTTGTAGCTGTGGGCGGCGAGGCCGTCCACGGTGGCCGTGGTGTCGAAGCTCAGCCCGGCGACGGTCGGGTCGAGGTCGACGCTCTGGTCGCCGATCTTCAGCTTGAGCGGCTGCTGCCCGGCCTTGCCGACCGACTCGTCCAGGGCGTGGATCGCCTGGTCGCGGCCGTTGCCGCCGATGTCGGTGCCGAGCACCACGGTGCCCTTGGGGACGTCCGACTGGTTGAGCATCAGGCCGGTGCCGTACGCGGCGGCACCGAGGAAGAGCACGGCGCCGACCGCGTAGACGCCGAGCTTGACGAGCTTCTTGGCGCCGCCGCCCGAGGACTTGGCCTTGCCCTTGCCCTTGCCCTTGCCCTTGGCGGGAGCGGCCGGTTCGGCCTTGGCCGCCGGGGCCGGGCCGGGCTGCCCGGCGGGACCGGGCGGGACCGCACCGGCGGGGCCGGACGGCGCGGGCCGGGTGGCGTCGGGGCCCGGCAGCGGGGTGACCTCGGTGGCCTCCGGGTCGCGGCCGGCCGGCCGCGAGCCGCCGGGGCCGGACTGCGGCGTGCCCGGGAACAGCCCGCCGGGGGCGGGCGCCGAGCCGAACGGGTCCTGGCCGACGGCGGCCGGGCGCTGGGTCGCGAACGGGTCGGTGCCGGTCGGGGCCGAGGCGAACAGGCCCGGCTGCGAACGGCTGTCGGCGCCGCGCGGGGCGCCGTTGCGGGGAGCGCCGGGTATGGCGGTCGGCGGCGGGGTGTTCTCGCGGATCGGCGCGAAGCCGTCCACGGAGGTGTCCTCCGGGCCGGGCTCGGCGGCGGCCGGGCCGGCCGGACGGCCGTTCAGCCCCGGGGCGCCCTGCGGGCCCTGGGGCCGCTGCCGGTTGGGCAGGGGGGCGTTCGGCTGCTGGTCCTGCGGCCGGGTGCCCTGCTGCCGGGTGCCCTGCTGCGGGGTGCGGCCACCGCGCGAGCCGCGCGCGGCGGCGTCGGGGCCGGCCGTGGCGAACGGGTCGGCGGCCGGCGCGAAGGGGTCGGCGGCCTCGTAGACGCCGGGTTCCTCGACCGGAGCCTCGGCGCCGAACGGCGCGGCGGGCGCGGCGGCCCGGTGCGGGGCCGCACCCTGGGCGGGCACCGGACGGCCGTTCGGGGCGCCCGCGGCCGGGCGGGCGCCGTTCGGGGCGCCCTGCGGACGGGCCCCGGCGGGCGCGCCGGGCGCCGCCACGGCCTCCGGCGCGCCCGGAGCGCCGGCCGGCACGGTGGCCGGGGCGGGCTCGGCGGCCGGGGCCTTCTTCTGCCGCGGCCGGAACCACGCGCCGGTGGACTCGGACTCGGAGGTCGCCGGCGGGATCGGCGGGACCTGCCACTCCGGCGGCAGGTCGGGCGGGGTGGCCGGACGGCCGCCGCCCTCCATCACCCCGAGGACGGGCGAGGCGGTGGCGGAGCGGTGCCGCGGGCCGCCGGGCTCGGCGGCCGGACCCTGGTCGCCCGGACCGTCCTCGTTCTTGACGGTGCTGCGGACGACGACCGGCGGGATCGGGCGCGACCCGGGGATGTTGATCCGGACCCGGGTGGTCAGGGTGGTCTCGGTCTTCGGACCGTCGTCCTCGCCGCCCGCCGCGGCGCCCTGGTCGGCACCGGCCGCAGCCCGGTCGCCGCCGGGGCCCGGGGTGCCGTAGGGCGGCGTGCCCGACGGGTAGGCGTCCGGACCCGTACGCCGGGGCGTCGGGTTGGCGTTGTCAGATTCGCGGCTGCTCAATGCTGCTCTGCTCCGGGTTCGCGGGCGGCCGTGCGGCGCGACCGCGGTTCGTGGTCGCCGGGCCTGGGGCAAACGGCGGTCGGGTTCGCGTACTGCGGGACCACCATACTGGGAAGAACTGAGCGGTGAACGGCTTCGGACAGATCCTGATACGTCCGGTTCCTCCGGTATGAGAGTACGGCCGTGTGGTCCTGACTGCGCGTCGTGCGCGGGGCCGTAGGCCGCTCGCGGGCCGGATCAGCGCGGCGGGTTGGGCGCACCCGGGAACCAGCTGCCCCGGGTGGGGAGGGTGGCGCAGATCACGCCCAGCACCGAGCCGGCGAACAGCCAGGCCAGCGAGGTGGCGTTGGACCAGAGCACGTTGTCGCCCTCCGGTCGGGGCACCATCATCAGCAGCATCGCCAGGAACCAGCCGGCCGCGGGCATCGCGGCGCCGAGCCGGGTGCCGGTGATCCGCAGGCCGGCGTAGAAGGTCGCCACGCTCGCGGCGAGCGCCAGCAGAACCCCCACCGGCGGCCACAGGGCCTGCACAAAGGATCCGCAGACCGACACCGCGATGCCCAGCAGGAAGAACAGGACATACACCGCGATCCGGACCAGGCGCGGGGGTTGGGGCTCGGCCAGGCGCTCCTTCTGGGTGCCGAGGACGGTCGCCGCGAGCGAGCGGCGCTGGGGGGCGGTGGGCGCGGTCATCGGGCGCTCTCCTCGGGGACGGCGGTCGCGGTGCGGCCGTGGTCGGGGGCGGCCTGCTGCCGGGCGTCCGCGGCAGGGTCGTCCAGGCCCGCGAACAGGTCGCGCTCGGGGCGCTCCGGGCCGGCCTGGCCGCGCACCAGCTGGTAGTACTCGGTGGCGACCAGCGGCTGGCCGAGGTCGTTGGAGAGCGCGAAGAAGGCGCCGTCCACGGTGATCTGGGTGGCGTGGGCGGCCATCGCGGCGGCCTTCCGCCCGGCGTACGCGGTGCCGTCCAGCACGGTGGTGACCACCTCGTCGGGCACCACGCCGGGGACGTCGGCCGGTCGGGCGACACCCGGGAAGGGCGCCTCGGCGGCGGTCTCGGCGAGGCCGGCCTCGATCACCGAGCGGGGCATCCGGTTCCAGTACACCTTGGCGATCCGCCAGGCGGCGCCCAGCTCCGGGCGGTGCGCCGGATCGGCGGCGAGCTCGTACGCGCGCATCGCGACCCGGTGCGCCTGGATGTGGTCCGGGTGCCCGTAGCCGCCGTTCTCGTCGTAGGTGACCAGCACCTGCGGCCGCACCTCGCGGATCACCGCGACCAGGTGGTCGGCGGCCTCGTCCACGTCCGCCCGCCAGAAGCAGCCGGGGGCGTCGTTGTCGGGCACGCCCATCATCCCCGAGTCGCGGTAGCGCCCCGGGCCGCCGAGGAAGCGGACGTCGGTGACGCCGAGGGCGCGCATCGCCTCGGCCAACTCCCCGATCCGGTAGGCGCCGAGGGCGTCGCCGCCGTCCTGCGGCCGGGGGTACTCCCGCCCGGCCGCGGTCGGGCGGGCGGGATCGCGGGGGATCACCTCGCCGCCCTCGCCGAGGGTGCAGGTCACCAGCGTCACCCGGGCGCCCTCGGCCGCGTACCGGGCCATGGTGGCACCGTTGCCGATCGACTCGTCGTCGGGATGGGCGTGGACCAGCAGGAGGCTGCGGCCGGTAGTCGCGGTCATGGGAGGAAGCCTAACCACCGGCCCGCGGCGGTCAGAGCTTCAGGCCGTTGATCATTCCGGCGAGGTTGCTGGTGACCTGGCTGATCGACGGGGCGATCGAGCTGGAGGCCAGGTAGAAGCCGAGCAGCGCGCAGACGATGGCGTGCGCCAGCTTCAGGCCGGAGCGGCGGATCAGCACCACCACGATCACCAGCATCAGCACGGCTGCGGAGATGTTCATGGCCATGTCGGCTCATACCCCTTCTCGGGCGCCGACCCCTGGGGAGGGCGGCGGTGGGACCGTACGGGAATCGGGGCCGGGTGACCGGGGTCGGGACGGGCCCGACGATCACTCGCCCGACCAGTCATACCCGATGGGTAAGGGGAGCATTACATTCAGTGAGTCCTCGCGCGCCGGGGCATCGGGGCACTCCCGGGGCGCACGGGCCGGTCGGAGGCGGTGTGGCGGCCGTCCGGGCGTACTCGGGGGCGATGCTCCGAACGAGTGATCACCCGTCACCCGGCCGCGGGAGTCCGCCGTCGTAGGGTCTGGTGCCATGACCTCCCACACCCCTGCGGACACCTTCCCGCGGCAGTACGCGCGGACCCTGCGCTACACCGTCGGCGCGCCCCGCTCCTTCTCCGTCGCACCGGACGGCTCGCGGGTCGTCTTCCTCCGCTCGCGCTCGGGCCACGACCGGGCCAACCTGCTCTGGACCCTCGACACCGCCACCGGCGAGGAGCGGATCGCCGCCGATCCGGCCGCGCTGCTCGGCGGGGGCGAGGAGGACCTGTCGCCGGCCGAGAGGGCCCGCCGCGAGCGCAGCCGCGAGGGCTCGGCCGGCATCGTCGGCTACGCCCTGGACGGGGACGGCGGGCTCGCCGCCTTCGCCCTGTCCGGCCGGCTCTTCACCGCCGACCTGACCACCGGCGCCACCGCCGAACTCCCCGCCCGCGGACCGCTGCTGGACCCGCGGCCCTCCCCGGACGGCACCCACGTCGCCTACGCCAACACCGCCGGCGAGCTGCGGCTGACCCGCACCGACGGCAGCGGCGACCGGGCGCTCGCCGAGCCGGACGGCCCGAACGTCACCTGGGGGCAGGCCGAGTTCATCGCCCAGGAGGAGATGGGCCGCGACCGCGGCTTCTGGTGGTCCCCGCAGAGCGACCGGCTGCTGGTCGAGCGCGCCGACGACAGCCCGGTGCGCCGCTGGTGGATCGCCGACCCGGCCAACCCGGACCGCGAACCCGCCGAGGTCGCCTACCCGGCGGCCGGCACCGCCAACGCCGAGGTCGGCCTCTGGGTGCTCGACCTGCAGGGCGGGCGCACCGAGGTGACCTGGGACCGCGAGGCCTTCCCGTACCTGGCCCGGGTGCACTGGTCCGAAGGCGGCGTGCCGCTGCTGCTGGTGCAGTCCCGCGACCAGCGCGCGCAGCGGATCCTCGGCCTGGACGCGGCCACCGGCGCCACCGAGGTGCTGGTGGAGGAGCACGACGAGACCTGGCTGGAGGCCTTCCCCGGCGTGCCGGCCTGGACCCCGGACGGCAAGCTGGTCCGGATCTCCGACATCGCGGAGGTGGGCGGAGCCGCCCAGCAGGACGGCGGCGGGCGACGGGAGGGCGGGGCGCGGGCGCTGGTCATCGGCGACCAGGCCGTCACCGGGCCCGACCTGCACGTCCGGTCGGTCGTCGCGGTCACCGCGGAGGAGGTGTTCTTCAGCGCCTCCGGCGGCGCCGCCGAGACCGACCCCGAGCCCGGCTGGATCGCCGTCGGCCGGATCAGCCACGACGGCAAGCGGCTGGCCTGGGAGTCCTCCAACGGCCGTCCCTTCACCTCCGTCACCAGCGCGGTGCACGCGGGCGGGATCACCGTGCGGGCCACCGCCGAGGCGGACCTGCCGGGCTCGCTGGTGCAGGTCGCCCGCGACCTTCCGGAGGGCGTGGTGGTCGACGACGTCGCCGTCATCGCCTCGTACGCCGAGACCCCGGTGATCACCGCCCGCCCGGTCTTCCGCTTCGCCGGCGAGCGCCGCATCCCCGCCGCCGTCTTCCTGCCCACCGGTTACGACCGGGAGCGCGACGGCCTGCTGCCCGTCCTGATGGACCCGTACGGCGGCCCGCACGGCCAGCGCGTCGTCCAGGCCCACAACGCGCACCTCAACTCGCAGTGGTTCGCCGACCAGGGCTTCGCCGTGGTCGTCGCCGACGGCCGCGGCACCCCCGGGCGGGGACCGGCCTGGGAGAAGTCGATCGCCTTCGACTTCGCCGGGGCCACCCTGGACGACCAGGTCGACGCGCTGCGGGCGCTCGCCGCGGAGTTCCCGCTCGACCTCGACCGGGTCGCCATCCGCGGCTGGTCGTACGGCGGTTACCTGGCCGCGCTCGCCGTGCTGCGCCGCCCCGACGTGTTCCACGCGGCGGTGGCCGGGGCACCGGTGACCGACTGGGAGCTGTACGACACCCACTACACCGAGCGCTACCTGGGCCACCCGGCCGAGCGGCCCGAGGTGTACGCGGCGAACTCGCTGACCGGCTACGCGGCCGGGCTGGAGCGCCCGCTGATGATCATCCACGGCCTCGCCGACGACAACGTGGTGGCCGCCCACACCCTGCGGCTCTCCTCGGCCCTGCTGGCGGCCGGGCGCCCGCACACCGTGCTGCCGCTGTCCGGCGTCACCCACATGACGCCGCAGGAGGAGGTCGCGGAGAACCTGCTGCTGGTCCAGGTCGACTTCGTGAAGCGGGCACTGGCCCGGTAGCGCCTCCCGGTCCGGTTCCTCCGGCGGCCGGTGCCCTGACACGGGTACCGGCCGCCGGCATGACATCCGTCATACCGAAGCCACGACGGCCGGCACTGCCGCCGCCGCCCGCCCGCGCGGGACCCTGAGGTGGTGCGGACAGCCCCGCACACGACACCATCGGGTGAGAGGAGCCGGGCGATGGTTACCGAGGTGGCCGCCTTCCGCGGCGTCGGCAAGAGCTACGGGCGGGTGCGCGCCGTGGACGGACTCGACCTCGTGCTGCGGCCGGGCGAGACCGTCGCGCTGCTCGGCCCGAACGGTGCCGGGAAGTCCACCAGCCTGGACCTGCTGCTCGGCCTGCGCGAGCCCGACCAGGGCAGCGTGACCTTGTTCGGCGGCACCCCGCGGGCGGCGATCGCCGCCGGGCGGGTCGGCGCGATGCTGCAGAGCGGCGGGCTGATGAGCGACGTCAAGGTCCGCGAGCTGGTCGAGCTCGCCTGCAAGGTGCACCCGAGCGGTCGGTCGGTCACGGGGGTGCTGACCGACGCCGGGATCACCGAGATCGCCGACCGCCGGGTCGACAAGCTGTCCGGCGGCCAGGAGCAGCGGGTCCGCTTCGCCCTCGCGATCGCGGGCGACAGCGACCTGATCGTGCTCGACGAGCCCACCACCGGCATGGACGTCAGTGTCCGGCAGGCGTTCTGGGCGAGCATGCGGGCGCAGGCCGACGCGGGGCGCACGGTGCTGTTCGCCACCCACTACCTGGAGGAGGCCGACTCGATCGCCGACCGCGTCCTGGTGCTGCACCGGGGCCGGCTGATCGCCGACGGCAGCTCCGCCGAGATCAAGGCGCGGGCCGGCGCCCGCCGGATCGCCTTCGAACTCCACGACGCCGACCTCGCCGCGGCCGCCGCGCCGTTCGACGAGACGGTGCTGCGCTCCCTGCCGGGCGTGCAGTCGCTGGACGTCACCGCCCGCGTCCCCGGCGTGCGGACGGTGCGGATCCGGACCGCGGACGCCGACGCGAGCGTGGCCGGGCTCTACCGGGCGGGCCTGTACCCGCGCGGGCTGGAGGTCACCGGCCTGGGCCTGGAGCAGGCCTTCCTGACCATCACCGGCGAACTGGACCGCGAGGCCGACGCCGCGAAGGAGAGCGTGCGATGACCACCCTGATCAAGCTGGAGATCCTGCGGACCCTCCGCAACCGGCGCTACCTGTTCTTCACGGTGCTCTACCCGGCGCTGATGTACGTCTTCTTCATCAACGCCTACGGCTCCACCAGCCAGGCCGGCGGCCTGCCGGTGAAGACCTACTTCATGGTCTCGATGGCCACCTTCGGCGCGGTCGGCGCGGTGCTGACCGGCAGCGCCCAGCGGATCTCCCTGGAGCGCAAGAGCGGCTGGGTGCGCCAGCTGCGGCTGACCGCGCTGCCCGGCCGGGCGTACACGGTCGGCAAGATCGCGGCGACCGCGGTGACCACGCTGCCGGCGATCCTGGTGGTCTTCGCGGTCGGCGCGAGCCAGGGCGTCTCGCTGAGCGTGCCGCAGTGGCTCGGGCTGGTGGCCGCGCTCTGGCTGGGCAGCTTCGTCTTCGCCGCGCTCGGGGTGGCGCTCGGCTACGCGGCGGCGCCGGACGCGGTGCAGCCGATCGTGATGATCACCTACATGGCGATGGCGCTGCTCGGCGGGACGTGGTTCCCGGTGAGCGGCTCGATGGAGAGGTTCGCCCGCTTCAACCCCGTGTACCTGTACAACAAGCTGGCCACCTTCACCCAGCCCGGGCACTCCCTGGACATGGTCGCGGTCGCCGGGCTGGCGGCCTTCCTCGCGGTGTTCGTCACCGCCGCCGCGGCCCTGTACCACCGTGACACCCGCCAGGCATGATGATCCACATGAGTGACGCGCGCCGGACCCACCGACCCGACGGACCGCCGGGGGAGGGGACGGCGCGCGCGTCGTTCATGAACGTCCCCGGATCCCCGGTGGAGACCAGGCGGCAGCTGCTGGTCAAGGTCGCCTGGATGCTGCTGTGGATGATCTACCTGGCGTACCCGGCGAGCGACCTGGTCAACGGCGGACACGGCCCGGCCGGGAAGGCGTTCGGCTGGGTCTGCCTGGCGGTCTTCGTGGTCGGCTACGTGCTGCTGGTGTTCTTCCGCTCCCAGGCGCGGATGAAGCCGCGGGCCTGCCAGGTGATCGTCGGGGCGATGATCATCCTCGCGGTGGGCTCCTCCTTCGCGCTCGGCGGCGCGTTCCTGACCATGTTCATCTACGCCTCGGTCTGCCTCGCGGTGATCATCCCGCTGAAGCACGCGATGCGGGCACTGGTCGGCATGGCCGTGCTCACCGCCGCGACCGGCGTGCTGGTCCACGCCGGGAGCGACAACGTCACCACCTTCGCGTTCAGCGCCTTCCTCTCCGGTGTCGCGATGACCGGCCTGCAGCGGCTGGTCGCCACCATGAACGAGCTGCGCGAGGCCCGGGCCGCCGTCGCCCACCTGGCCGCCTCCGAGGAGCGGCTGCGGCTCGCCCGCGACCTGCACGACCTGCTGGGGCACTCGCTGTCGCTGATCACCCTGAAGAGCGAGCTCGCCGGGCGGTTCATGGACGCCGGCAAGGACGAGGCGGCGCGGGCGCAGGTCGCCGACATCGAGCAGGTCGCCCGGCAGTCGCTGATCGACGTCCGGGAGGCCGTCACCGGCTTCCGCCGGCCGACCCTGCCGGTCGAGCTGGCCGCCGCCCGTACCGCGCTGTCCGCCGCGCAGGTCCGGCTGGAGGCCGCGCCGGACCTGGCGGACGCCTGGCCGTCGCTGGCCAACGAGGAGGCGGGCGCGCTGGCCTGGGCGCTGCGCGAGGCCGTCACCAACATCGTCCGGCACGGCGAGGGCGCCACCGTCTGCACGGTGACCGCGGACGAGAGTTGGGCGGCCGACGGCGAGCGGTACGCCGTCCTGGAGATCGCCGACGACGGCCCCGGGCCGGGCAAGTCCCAGCCGGGCAACGGCCTGTCCGGGCTGGAGGAGCGGCTGGCGCTGGTCGGCGGCCGGCTGGAGACCGGGCCGGGCGAGCGCGGCAGGGGCTTCCGGCTGCGCGCGTCGGTGCCGCTGCGGCCGACGGCCGCGCCCTCCGGGGCCGCCGCGCCGGGGAAGGCCCGGTAGGGGCCGGCGCTCCCGGGGCGGCGAGGGCCCGCGCGGAACCCGGCGGCGGTGCCGATCGTCTCTTCGGGCATGTCCACCGTTCTGATCATCGGCTTCGACCCGCACGCCGTACCCGGCATGGACGGCGACGGCATGCGGGCCGTCCTCGACGCCGAACTCGCCCGCTTCGCCGAGCACGGCATCGACGCGGCGATGACCCTGGTCGCCCCCGACGAGACCGCCGGGACGACCATCACCGCCGCGCTCGCCGGCCGGGGCTGGGACGTCGTCGTCATCGGCGGCGGCATCCGCAAGCCGGAGCCGGCGCTGCCCTTCTTCGAACTCGTCGTCAACCTGGTCCGCCGGCACGCCCCGCAGGCCGCCATCGCCTTCAACACCAGCGGCGCCGACAGCGTCGAGGCCGCCCAGCGCTGGCTGTGACACTCCTCGTGGAGTAGGAAGTCGGCCCGGCCGGCTTCCTGCTCCGCCTTGGTCTGCTCCGCCTTGGTCTACTCCGCCTCGGCGGGACGCAGGTCGGCCAGGCTGCGGCGGTACGAGAGGGCGGGGCGGCCGTCGAGGAGAAACTGCCCGGTGACCGTGAAGCCGGTGCGGGTGAGCACGGCTCGGGAGGCCGGGTTGTCGAGCGTGGTGGCGGCGGTCAGGGACCTCAGGCCGTAGCCGTGGGCGGCGAGCCGGCAGACCTGGGCGACGGCCGCCCCGGCGACGCCCCGGCCGGCCGCGGACTCCGCGACGCGGTAGCCCAGTTCGGCGCTGCCGTCCACGAGGTCCATCAGGTTGACGCGGCCGATCAGGGCGCCGTCCGCGTCGAGGACGACGTGGAACCGGCAGACGCCCGCCGCCTGTTCGGAGAGCAGCGCGGCGATGCGGGCCGGGAACTCGGCGAAGTAGGCGTCGCCCCGGTCGGGGACGGTGCGGGCGAAGTACGCACGGTTGGTGAGCTCGAAGGCGAGCAGGGCGTCGGTGTGGTCGGGTCGCAGGAGCTCCAGGGTCGGCATCGGGCCAGTCTGCTGCACCGGGGCCCCGGTGAACCACCGGTGGCTCAACTGCGTTCGGCGCCAGGCCCTAAGGTCGTGGCCATGGGTAACACAGAGAACAGCCCTTCGGTCCGCGTGCTGCTCGCCGAGGACCAGGGCATGGTCCGCGAGGCGCTGGCCGCGCTGCTCGGGCTGGAGGGGGACATCGACGTCGTCGCGCAGGTGGGCCGCGGGGACGAGGTGGTGGCGGCGGTGCTGGCGAACGACGTGCAGGTCGCCGTGCTGGACATCGAGATGCCGGGGATGACGGGCATCGAGGCGGCCGCCGAGCTGCGCCGCCGGGCGCCGTCGACGAAGGTGGTGATCGCGACGACCTTCGGCCGCCCCGGCTACCTGCGCCGGGCGATGGAGTCCGGCGCGGACGCCTTCCTGGTGAAGGACGCGCCCGCCTCCGAGCTCGCCGAGGCGATCCGCCGGGTGCTGCGCGGCGAGCGGGTGATCGACCCGGCGCTGGCGGCGGCCGCGCTGGCCGAGGGCGCCAATCCGCTCACCCCGCGCGAGCGGGACGTGCTGGGCGCGGCCGCCGACGGCGCGGTGAACGCGGAGATCGCCAGGCGGCTGCACCTCTCGGAGGGGACGGTCCGCAACTACCTGTCGATGGCGATCCAGAAGACCGAGGCCCGCAACCGCACCGAGGCGGTCCGGATCGCCCGCGAGAAGGGCTGGCTCTGACGGTTCAGTTGAGCCGGTGCCGGGCCGCCCGGGCCTCCTGCCGGACCTTGGCGGCGGCATCCGGGTCGAAGGTGTCCAGGATCTGCGCGTAGGCGTCCATCTCCGCCGATCCGCCGAGGAAGTCTCCCGTGCGCACCAGGAGTTCGGCCCGCTCCAGGCGCAGCTGGGCGGGGTGCCGGGGGAGCAGCAGGGCGAGTTCGGTGGCCCACAGCTGGGTGCGGGCGTGCTCGGGCCGGTCGGCGGCCCAGACCCGGATGTTGCCGAGCACCCGCAGCACGATGTCCAGCGGCTGGGCGGGGGTGAGCAGGGCGGGGCTGAACTCGTGCCCCGCTGCGGCGACCAGTTGCTCGACGTCGACCGGGTCGAGCAGCCGGCCGCCGTGGAAGGGGTCGGCGAGCACGTACTCCTCGCCGCCCGCCGGGCCGCCGACCGCGACGACGAAGTGACCGGGCAGCGCCACGCCGTGGACGGTGAGGCCGGCCCGCCGGCCGACGGCCATCCACACCAGCGACAGCATGATCGGCAGTCCGCGCCGGCGCCGCAGGACCTCGGGCAGCAGCGAGGACTCCAGCCGCCGGTAGTCGGACTGCCGCCCGTGGAACCGCTCCCGGCCGCCGAGGACGGCGGCGAGCAGGGCGGCGGTCTCCTCCGGCCCGGCGGGTGAGCGTTCGGCCACCGCGAGCCGTACGGCGGCCGCGTGCCGGTCCAGGGCGGCCTCGCAGGCGGCGAGCAGGGCGTCCACCCCGGGCGGCTCGGCGAGGTCGCCCGGGTCGAGGAGCGGCTGGTGTTCGGCGGCGGCGAGCAGGCAGAGCAGCACCGGGTCGGGCTGCTCGGCGCGGGCGGCACTCCGGAAGCGGTCTCTGCTCTGCTCGGTCACGGTGACGACGGCGGCCTTCGTGCGACGGACGGACAAGCGGACAAACGTGGGCGTACGGGTCGGTCGGCTACTCCTGGGGAAGGAGCGCGTAGTGGTAAGTGTGACTGGTCGTGAAGCCGAGTCCGTCATAGAGCGCGATCGCACCGGCGTTCTCCGCCTCGACCTGCAGGTACGCGCCGCTCGCCCCCTCCTCGGCCGCCCGGGCGGCGAGCACCGCCATGACGGCGGTGGCCAGCCCGGCCCGGCGGGCGTACGGCTGGACCTCGATCGCGCCGAAGCCGGCCCACGGCCCGTCGACCACGCAGCGTCCGATGGCCAGCGGCGGCTGCCCGGAGGCGCCCGGCACGGTGGCGAACCAGACCGAGGAGCCGCCGTGCAGCACCCGTCGAGCCGCCTCCTCCAGCGCCGCGTCCCCGCTCACCCGCCGGTACAGCGACATCCACTCCGGCCCCGCCGTCCGCGACAGGCGCACCCGGTCGTGCCCCGTGCCGAGCCGGGCCAGCCCGGCCAGCGGGGCGGTGCGCACCAGGGTGGGCGCGTACCCGGCGCCGAGCCGGTCGAGCTCGCCGCGCAGCGCTTCCGGCGAGCCGGGGGTGACCACCTCGACGTACGCGGGCAGGCCGCGCGCGGCGTACCAGTCCCGGACGGCTGCCAGTGCCTGCGGCAGCGGCAGCCCGGGGTCGCCGAGCGCCTGGACGGAGTTGGCCCGCCGGGTGAAGCCGGCCGAGGCCCGCAGCGTCCACTCGCCGAGCGGCTGCTGGTCGACGGCCGGCCAGCCGCGCCCGGCGATCCGCTGGAGTTCGACGGGCTCGGCCGCCGGCCGGGGCACGCGCCGGGCCGGGAACAGCGGGACGACCTTGCCCGCGACCAGGAGTTTCTCCGGGAAGGAGACCGGCTCGCCCGAGCGCGGGGCCACCGTGAGACCATGATCGTCCCAGGATGTGAGCACGCCGATCACATCGCGAAACACCGGGCGGTCGTCCACGAACTCCGACACGCGCCGCACGGACACGCGTCGTCCCACGTCAGAGCGATCTATCCGGACTTCCGGACGGGTCTCCAGCGGGTCCCGAGTCATGATCCGGCCACCTCCTGTGCATTTGCGGTCTCCGACCCGCGATACTAGGGGCGGGCATCGACGACGCCGCGCTCACCGCGCACGCGAGCAGAACAGAACGGGCCGCCAGGGCCCTTCCGAGGAGGAACGACAGCGTGACCTACGTCATCGCGCAGCCTTGTGTCGACGTGAAGGACAAGGCGTGCATCGAAGAGTGCCCGGTTGACTGCATCTACGAGGGCCAGCGGTCCCTCTACATCCACCCGGATGAGTGTGTCGACTGTGGTGCTTGCGAGCCGGTCTGCCCGGTCGAGGCGATCTTCTACGAGGACGACACTCCGGAGGAGTGGAAGGACTACTACAAGGCGAACGTCGAGTTCTTCGACGACCTGGGCTCGCCCGGCGGCGCCTCGAAGCTCGGCCTCATCGAGCGGGACCACCCGTTCATCGCCGCTCTGCCGCCGCAGAACGCCGACCACTGACGATCGGTGGCTACTGAGCTGTGAGCACGAACAGCACGCGAGCGCCGCTCCCGGGCCACCCGGGGGCGGCGCGCCGCGTTTCCGACCGGCTCCCCGTGTTCCCCTGGGACAAGCTGGAGCCCTACAAGGCCACCGCCCTCGCCCACCCGGGCGGCCTCTGCGACTTCTCCGTCGGCACGCCCGTCGACCCGGTCCCCGAGGTGATCCAGAAGGCGCTGGCCGCCCACACCGACACGCCCGGCTACCCGACCGTCTGGGGGCCGCTGGAGCTGCGCGAGGCGATCGCCGGCTGGCTGGACCGCCGCTGCGGCGCCGTGATCGGCCCGCAGGCCGTCCTGCCGACCGTCGGCTCGAAGGAACTGGTGGCGTGGCTGCCGACCCAGCTCGGCCTCGGCCCGGGCGACCAGGTCGCCCACCCCCGGCTCGCCTACCCGACCTACGAGGTCGGCGCCCGGCTGTGCGGCGCCGAGCCGGTCGCGTACGACTCCGTGGACGAGCTGGACGGCTCCCGGGTGCGCCTGCTCTGGGTGAACTCGCCGTCCAACCCGACCGGCCGGGTGCTCGGCGCGGACGAGCTGCGCCGCGCCGTCGAGTGGGCCCGGGAGCACGGCGCGCTGCTGGTCAGCGACGAGTGCTACCTGGAGCTGGGCTGGGAGGCCGAGCCGGTCTCGGTGCTGCGCCCGGACGTCTGCGGCGGCGACCACACGGGCCTGCTGGCCGTCCACTCGCTCTCCAAGCGCTCCAACCTGGCGGGCTACCGCGCCTCCTTCGTCGCGGGCGACCCGGTGGTGGTCAGGGAGCTGCTGGAGGTGCGCAAGCACGGCGGGATGATCGTGCCGGCGCCGGTCCAGGCGGCGACGGCCGCGGCGCTGGCGGACGACGCCCACGTGACCGAGCAGCGGGAGCGGTACGCGGCCCGGCGCTCGGCGCTGCGGGCGGCGCTGGAGGCGTACGGCTTCCGCATCGAGCACTCCGAGGCGAGCCTCTACCTGTGGGCGACCCAGGACCGCCCGTGCTGGGAGACCGTGGCCGAACTGGCCGGTCTGGGCATCCTGGTGGCGCCCGGGGACTTCTACGGGCCGGCCGGCGAGCGCTTCGTCCGGGTCGCCTTCACCGCGACCGACGAGCGGGTCGCCGCGGCCGTCGAGCGGCTGGGCGCGGCGCGCTGACGATCCGGCGCAGCCGGCGTCGCGGCCGGGCCGACGACACGACGAAGGGGACGGTGTTCCGAGCGGAACACCGTCCCCTTCCGCATGCGCGGACTACACCGGCAGGCCGCTGATGCTGCCGCCGTTGACGCCGCCCAGCAGGCCGCCGACCGGGCCGAGCGAGTTGGTCAGGCCGGACAGCGGGTTGTTCGGGCCGAGGTCGGCACCGCCGAGGCGGTTGGCGGAGCCGTGCTCGGCGAGGCCGAGGACGTCGGTGCCGGGCAGGCCACCGGGCAGGGCGTGCTCGACCGGGCCGAGCGGCAGCGCGCGCTCCACCGAGCTGAGCGGCAGCGCGTCGGTGACGGCGCTGGTGCCGGGGACGGCACCGGAGAGCTTGTCGGCGCCGGGGACGGCGTGGGCGACGGAGCCCGCCTGGCCCAGGCCGCCGACGGGGCTGGCGGCGGCGTCGGCGCTGCGGGTGCCCATGCCCTTGCCGGTGACGGCCTCGCCGAGCTTGCCGGCCAGCGCCGAGGCGACCTTCGGGGTGACGGCGGAGAGCTGGCCGGTGGTGGCGGCGGTCTGGTCGACCGGGGCGGTCAGCGAGCTGGCCTTCTCGTTCGCCTCGGGGAGCTGGTGGGCGACGATGCTGCCGGCGGCGTCGGCGGAGGCGGGCACGCCCGCGGCGACGGTGGCCGCGCCGGTGGTGCCGGCCGCCTGGCCGAGCTGGTGGGTGGTGTGCTGGAGGGTGGAACCGGTGTCGGTGTTGGTCAGCTGGCCCAGCGGCGCCGCGAGGTCGCTCTTGGGAAGCAGGGCGTCCCCGCCCAGGGCGGACGCGGAGCCGGCGGCGACCAGCGGGGTCGCGCCGGCGGCCACGACGAGCGCGGCCTGGGCGATCCGGCGCGTGAGGGGGTGAGACATGGGGCTCCTCGAAGGGGTCTGGGTCCGTCCCGTCCACCGGGTGGACGACCGGGCCTGGACGGGACCGGGCGGACGGTGTTGTTACCGCTTGAGAAGCCAGAAGGTTTCGGCCGGTGCAAGGAAAGTTCCCAGCCGACCATCGGATCGTATGACTGCAGCGGAAGGGCCTGCGGACTCCTGTCGCGCGCCCCTGCACCGGCGCGCGCCAAGGGGAGTGACGGTTCTCCAGCCGGGATCGCCGGAACGGGCGGTCGGTCCACCGAAGTTGACCGGAACCACCCGTTCGGCGGCAACCCGTACACCAGTGCGTCAGCCCTTGTCGTACGGCGCGAGGGTGACCTGAACGAGCTTGGTCGACGTTCCCGAGGTCTGGGTCTGCCAGCCGTCCTCGGACTTGGTCTTGCGCCAGATCTTCCCGTCGTAGGCGACCGTCGCGATGCCCAGCTGCTGGGCCTGGGCCACCGCCCAGTGGGCCACCTCCCAGCCGCTGGTCCGCTCCGCGTTCGCCCCGGCGTCGGCCCCGCCGTCCGCCGAGGAGGTCAGCGCGGCGGCGGCCGGGTCCGGCGTCAGCGCGACGGCGTTCTCGGCACCCTTGATCGTCGAGGTGTAGCCGGTGGCCGGGGTGACCGTCCGGCCGAACTCCCGGCGCACCCGGTCCGACAGCACCTGGGCGCGGTCCGGCTGCGCCGCCGGGGCGGCCGAGGCGCTCGCGGTCGGGGAGGACGAGTCGCCCGGGTCCGGCTTGGCGTAGTCGTGCACCACGCAGCTGAAGGAGGCCGGCTCGCGCCCGGCCAGCGCCGAGGTGAGCAGCGTCGCCTTGGTCTCGTGCTTGGCGTAGGCCTGGGGGTAGCCGCTCTTCTGCACGGCCTGCGCCGCGTCGGTCAGCGGCATCCGGGTGTAGCCGGGGACCTTGACCAGGCCGTCCAGGAACTTGTTGGTCGCGTACACCGGGTCCGCGATCTGCGCCGGGGTCCCCCAGCCCATCGAGGGCCGCTGCTGGAACAGGCCGATCGAGTCCCGGTCGCCGCCCGCCAGGTTGCGCAGCTTGGACTCCTGCATGGCGGTCGCCAGCGAGATCGCGGTCGCCCGGTCCGGCAGTCCGCGCGAGCGCGCCACCGCGGCGATCGTCGCGGCGTTGGCGGCCTGCGGAAGCTCCAGCGTGCCGCTGCCGGCCGCGGTCTTCACCGAGCACTCCTCGGTGGCACCCGGCCGGAACCCGAACCACCAGATCCCGACCACCGCCAGGCCCGCGACCATCGCCAGGCCGACCAGCCCGACCAGCACGAGCAGCAGCGCACGCACCGGACCGGAGCGGCGGGGCGCCGCTTCGTCGCCCTGCTCCTCGTCCAGCTGCCCGCCGCGCCTTCTCCTGGCCACCCTCGCCCCTCTCGCGCCCGCCGTCCTGATCCGACACCGTACCGACTCGGACGGGTGTGCGGCGCACCCCGGTTGCCGATCCGGGTGCCGAGCGCGTCACAGCACGAGCCCGTGGAGCGCCCACCCGCACGGCTAGGCTGACGCCATGAGCAGCCCGAACCCGACGCCCCTGGACCTCACCCTCGACGGCGGCACGCTGACCGCCCGACTCGTCGACTTCCCCTCGGTGAGCGGCGACGAGCAGGCGCTCGCCGACGCCGTGGAGGCCGCCCTGCGCGGCTACCCGCACCTCACCGTGGACCGCTACGGCAACAACGTGGTCGCCCGCACCCACCTGGGCCGCGGCGAGCGCGTGGTCCTGGCCGGCCACCTGGACACCGTGCCGATCGCCGACAACCTGCCCTCGTACGTCGACGGGGACCTGCTCTACGGCTGCGGCACCTCGGACATGAAGTCCGGCGTGGCCGTCGCGCTGCGCCTGGCCGCCACGCTGACCGAACCCAACCGCGACCTCACCTACGTGTTCTACGACTGCGAGGAGGTGGAGGCCCACCGCAACGGCCTCGGGCACCTGGCCAAGGACCGTCCGGAGTGGCTGGCCGCCGACTTCGCGGTGCTGATGGAGCCCAGCGGCGCCGTGGTCGAGGGCGGCTGCCAGGGCACCCTGCGGGCGCAGATCCGGCTCACCGGCGTGCGCGCCCACGCGGCCCGCAGCTGGCTCGGCGACAACGCCATCCACCGCGCCGCCGAGGTGCTCACCCGGCTCGCCGACTACCGGCCGCGCCGGGTGGAGATCGACGGCCTGGAGTACCGCGAGGGCCTCAACGCGGTGCGGATCGACGGCGGCGTGGCCGGCAACGTGATCCCGGACGAGTGCGTGATCACGGTCAACTTCCGTTACGCGCCGGACCGCAGCGAGGCCGAGGCGGAGAAGCACGTGCGCGAGGTCTTCGACGGCTTCGAGCTGACCGTCACCGACTTCGCCCCGGGCGCGCTGCCCGGCCTCTCGCAGCCCGCCGCGCAGGCCTTCCTGGCGGCCACCGGCGGCCAGGCCCGGGCCAAGTTCGGCTGGACCGACGTCGCCCGGTTCAGCGCGCTCGGCGTGCCGGCGGTCAACTACGGGCCCGGCGACCCGAACTTCGCGCACAAGCGGGACGAGCACTGCTCGCTGAGCGCCATCGCCGAGACCGAGGCCCGGCTGCGCGCCTGGCTGACCAGCTGACCGGTCCGACCGGCCGACCGGCCTCACCGGTCCGACCAGCCGACCGTCCGACCGGCCTGACCAGCCGATCCCCGCAGCGGCGGTCGGTCCGGCGAGCAGCCGGACGCCACCGTCCGGTTCCCCGATCGACCTCCTCCCGTTGCCTGAAAACGGGGGAAGGTCGACGTAGGGTTTCGTCATGACAGGCACAGGAGACGACAAGCACTACGGACACGGCCCCGAGCAGGTCGGCGTGCCCCGGAAGACGAAGGCCTGGCCCGAGAAGCAGAAGGGCCCGGTGCTGGTGCGCCGGGATCAGGTCGGCACCAGCACCACGGACCAGCGCCTGCTGGACACCACCGGCCCCACGGACTGGCTGCACACCGACCCCTGGCGGGTGCTGCGGATCACCTCCGAGTTCGTCGAGGGCTTCGGCGCCCTCGCCGAACTCCCGCCCGCGATCAGCGTCTTCGGCTCCGCCCGGACGCCCGTCGACTCGCCGGAGTACGAGGCCGGGGTGGCCATCGGCCGCGCCCTCGCCGAGGCCGGCTACGCGGTGATCACCGGCGGCGGCCCGGGCGCCATGGAGGCCGCCAACCGCGGTGCCTCCGAGGCCGGCGGCATGAGCGTCGGGCTGGGCATCGAGCTGCCCTTCGAGCAGGGCCTCAACGAGTTCGTCGACCTCGGGCTGAACTTCCGTTACTTCTTCGTCCGCAAGACGATGTTCGTGAAGTACGCCCAGGGCTTCGTGGTCCTGCCCGGCGGCCTCGGCACGCTGGACGAGCTGTTCGAGGCGCTGACCCTGGTGCAGACCAAGAAGGTCACCCGCTTCCCGGTGATCCTCTACGGCAGCGCCTACTGGGGCGGCCTGTACGAGTGGCTGAAGAGCACCCTGGTCGCGCAGGGCAAGGCGGCCCCCCACGACCTGGAGCTCTTCCACATCACGGACGAGATCGACGAGGTCATGAAGATCCTCGCCGACGCCCGCCGGCCGGTGAACGAGATCTAGCCGGCGAACCGGAGCCCGCCGGTGGGCGGGATCCGGCCGAACGGGACCGGGCGGCCGTCGGAGGAGGGCCGCCCGCCGTTCACGCCAGCCCCCGGCGGGCCACCGCCGGGGGGCGGGTGCCCCGGATCGAGGCGACCATGTCCAGCACCTCGCGGGTCTGCGCGACCTGGTGCACCCGGTAGACCCGGGCCCCCAGCCAGGCCGAGACCGCGGTGGTGGCCAGCGTGCCCAGCAGCCGCTCGTCCACCGGCTTGTCCAGGGTCTCCCCGACGAAGTCCTTGTTGGAGAGCGAGACCAGCACCGGGAAGCCGGTCGCGGTCATCTCCGGCAGCCGCCGGGTGGCCTCCAGCGAGTGCCGGGTGTTCTTGCCGAAGTCGTGCCCCGGGTCGATGATCACCGCGTCCCGGCGGACGCCCAGCCCCACCGCCCGCTCGGCCAGCCCGACGGTCACCCGCAGGATGTCCGCCATCACGTCCTGGTAGCCGACCCGGTGCGGCCGGGTGCGCGGCTCGGCGCCGCCCGCGTGGGTGCACACCAGCCCGACGTCGTACCGGGCGGCCACCTCGGCGAGCTTCGGGTCCACCCCGCCCCAGGCGTCGTTCAGCAGGTCCGCGCCCGCCTCGCAGACCGCCTCGCCGACCTCGTGCCGCCAGGTGTCCACGCTGATCACGGCGCCGGGGTGGCGCTTGCGCAGTTCGGCGACGAAGGGCACGGTGCGCCGCAGCTCCTCCTCGACCGAGACCTCGTCCCCGGGGCCGGCCTTCACCCCGCCGATGTCCAGGATCGCCGCGCCCTCGGCCACCGCGCGCTCGGCGGCGGCGAACGCGGCCTCGTCGGCGAAGGTCGCGCCCCTGTCGAAGAACGAGTCCGGCGTGCGGTTGACGATCGCCATGATCACCAGCTCGTCGTCACCGAATTCGCGCGGTCCCAGGCGCAGTGCCACCGATGTCTCCTCCACAGCTCCTGCGGGTGCGATGATGGCCCCCGGCCTCACTTGGGGACCATGCTGTCATGATCAGTCTGGTTCGCTGGCACTTGATCGAGGACCGGCCGGGAGTTCGGGAGGACAGCTCGTGTTCTGGGTGATCGTGGTCGCCATGGCCGTGGTGGTCGGCGGCGCCGCGCTGGTGGCGCTGGGCGGGGGCGGCTCGATGCCGGAGGCGGTGCCGGACCGCATCTCCGCGCGGCTGCCGCAGGACCGCCCGCTGAGCAAGACGGACGTGGACGACCTCCGGCTGCCGATGGCCGTGCGCGGCTACCGGATGGACGAGGTGGACGACGTCCTGGACCGCCTCGGCGCCGAACTGGCCTACCGCGACGCGCGGATCGCCGAGCTGGAGGCCGCCGCCCACCTGCGCGGCGCGGTCGAGGCCACCACCGCCCCGGATCCGGCGGCCGAGCCGCTGCCCGGCCTGGAGGAGTTCGCCAAGGTGGTCCGGCCGGCCGCGGCGCCCGCCGAGGCCCCCGAGGACGCCGAGCCCCGGAGGGACCGGTGACCGAGGCCGCCGGGTTCCCGGCCGCCCCCGCCGGCGCGGTGCTCGGCGCGGACGGCCTGCGCCGCTGCGGCTGGGGCGACTCGACCGACGACTACCGCGTCTACCACGACACCGAGTGGGGCCGCCCGGTGCACGGCGACGACGCCCTGTTCGAGCGGGTCTGCCTGGAGGCCTTCCAGTCCGGTCTGTCCTGGCTGACCATCCTGCGCCGCCGGGAGGGCTTCCGGGCCGCCTTCGCGGGCTTCCGGATCGCCGAGGTCGCCGAGTTCGGCGAGGCGGACCGGGAGCGGCTGCTCGCCGACACCGGCATCATCCGCAACCGGGCCAAGATCGACGCGGCGATCGCCAACGCCCGGGCCGCCCGGGACCTGGACGGCGGGCTGGACGCACTGATCTGGCGGTTCGCCGGGGACCCGGACCGGCCGGCCCCCCGCACCCTGGCGGAGGTGCCGGCCGTCACGCCCGAGTCGACGGCGCTGGCGAAGGCGCTGAAGAAGGAGGGCTTCCGCTTCGTCGGCCCGACCACCGCCTACGCCCTGATGCAGGCCTGCGGTCTGGTCGACGACCACCTGGCGGACTGCCACGTCCGCACCGGCGGCAGGCGGGGGCGCTGAGCCTCAGCGCCCGACGTACTTCGGCTTCTCCTTGGCGATGAAGGCGCGCACCGCGATCCGGTGGTCCTCGCTGTCGCCGGCCAGGGTCTGCAGCTCGTCCTCCTTGTCGAGCAGTTCGTCCAGCGAGTGCGAAGCGCCGTACGCCAGCGACTCCTTGATGGCGCCGTAGGCCACGGTCGGGCCCTCGGCCAGCTCGCGGGCGAAGACCCGCGCGGTCGCGGCGAGTTCCTCGGCCGGCACGACCTTGGTGGCCAGGCCCAGCTCCATCGCCTCGGCGGACTTGACCGTCCGGGGGAGCATCAGCAGCTCGGTGGCCTTGGCGTGCCCGACCAGCCGGGGCAGCGTCCAGGACGCGCCCGAGTCGGCGGTCAGACCGATCCCGGCGAAGGCGGTGTTGAAGCCGGCCCGGTCGGAGAGGATCCGGAAGTCGCAGGCGAAGGCGAGCGAGGCGCCGGCGCCGGCCGCCACCCCGCCGACCGCGGCGACGGTCGGCTTGCGCATCCCGGCCAGCGCCCGGGTCAGCGGGTTGTAGTGCTCGGCGACGGTCCGCAGCGCGCCCTCGCCGGTCTCGTCGGCCCGCTTCAGCATCGCCAGGTGCTCGTTGAGGTCCTGCCCGACGCAGAACGCCCGGTCGCCCGCGCCGGTGAGCAGCACCGCCCGCACCGACCGGTTTCCGGCGGCCTCGGTCACGGCGTCGCGCAGCGCGACCTTGGTGGCGACGTCCAGCGCGTTCATCGCCTCCGGGCGGTTGATGGTGATGACGGCGAGGCCGCCGTCCAGCTCGTACAGGACGGAATCGGACATGGGCGAGGGCTCCTCAGCGATCGTCGCGTGGGTGGTCGTGCCAGGATGCCGGAGCGCGGGGCGGGGTGGGGAGTGTGAGGTATCGCACCTTCCCGCGGTGTCGCCACCGCCGCCGCGCCGGGGCTTATGACGCCAATTGGGGCGGTTGGAGCCGGTCCGGCCGAGGTTGCACCGAGAGTGATGTTGGTCATCAGGCCGTGGCATGCGGGATAATGGCTTCCGATCAATGCGTTCGATACCGGCGGTGGACGGACTGCCGGTGCGTAGCTGAGCGGTTGCAGGAAGGGGAACGAGCATGGCGGCCATGAAGCCGCGGACGGGTGACGGCCCGCTCGAAGTCACCAAAGAGGGGCGGGGCATCATCATGCGCGTTCCGCTCGAAGGCGGCGGACGCCTCGTGGTGGAGCTCACGCCTGACGAGGCCGACGCCCTGGGCGAAGCCCTGAAGAAGGCCTGCGGCTGACCGCAGCGGGTGCTCGCCGTCTCCTGGAGACGTACCGCCGGGCCCGGGCACGACGTCATGTCGGCCCGGGCCCGCGCGTTCCCCGGACCGGCGGGGAGCACCGGCGCCGCACCGGCCGCGGCGGACCTCAGCGCTTCACGGCGCACAGCAGCCCGTCGGAGACGGGCAGCAGGGCGGGCAGCAGCGCCTCGCTCTCCCGGACGTCCCGGACCAGGTCGCGCACCGCGCCGGTCTGCGGGTCCTGGAGCTCCGGCTCGGCCAGCCGGCCCTCCTGGAAGACCCCCTCGAAGCAGACCATCCCGCCGGGGCGCAGCAGGCGCAGCGCCTCCAGCAGGTACTCCCGGGACTCGGCCGGATCGCCGTCGCAGAACACCAGGTCGTACTGGCCGTCGGCGAGCCGCGGCAGCACCTCCAGGGCCCGGCCCGGTATGAACCGGGAGCGGTTGGCCGCGAACCCGGCCGCCTGGTAGGCCTCGCGGGCCAGCTGCTGGCGCACCGGCTCCGCGTCCACGGTGGTGAGCACGCCGTCCGGCCGCATCCCGCGCAGCAGGTAGACCCCGGACACCCCGGTGCCGGTGCCGATCTCGGCCACCGCCTTGGCGTCCAGCGCGGCGGCCAGCAGCCGCAGGCACGCGCCGCCGCTCGGGCCGATGGCCCGTATCCCGGTCCGCGCGGACTGCGCCCGGGCGTAGGTCAGCACCGCGTCCTCGCCCACGTAGGTGTCGGCGAGGGCCGCGCGCGCGGGCCCGAACTCGCTGATGGCTGCCTCTTTCGGAGCCCCGGGCGGCGGCCCGGTGCGGGGGATGTCGATATTTCCTGCCACAGATTACTGGCCGGGCGGGAACCGCGTACTGCGGCGGGCCGTTGTCATCGTGACCGGGTGCGGGAGACCTCCCGGGCACTTTTATCCGGGCTTGACGGGTGAGGTGGATATGGTGGTGGCCCTGCTGGGCAGAAGAGCCGACCGAGGAGGTGTGGCCGAGGGCGACGTCCCCGTGCGGCGGCACCCCCGCGGCACCGCGTCGGCCCGTACGCCGAAGCCCGTGATGAACCAGCCTGCGCACTCCGACCTGGACCAGCCCGCCGCCGAGACGCCGGCCGCCGGTACCACCGAGGCCCCCGCCCTCGCGACCTTCGCCGAAGGCCCCGACGCGCAGACCTGGACTCCGCCCAGCTGGGAGGAGATCGTCGAGGCGCACAGCGCCCGCGTCTACCGCCTCGCCTACCGCCTGACGGGCAATCAGCACGACGCCGAGGACCTCACCCAGGAGGTCTTCGTCCGGGTGTTCCGCTCGCTGTCCACCTACACCCCCGGCACGTTCGAGGGCTGGCTGCACCGGATCACCACCAACCTCTTCCTGGACATGGTCCGCCGCCGCCAGCGCATCCGCTTCGATGCGCTCGGCGAGGACGCGGCCGAGCGGCTCGCCTCCCGCGAGCCCAGCCCGGCCCAGCACTTCAGCGACACCCACTTCGACGCCGACGTCCAGCAGGCCCTGGACACCCTCGCCCCGGAGTTCCGCGCCGCCGTGGTGCTCTGCGACATCGAGGGCCTGTCCTACGAGGAGATCGCCGCCACCCTGGGCGTCAAGCTCGGTACCGTCCGCAGCCGCATCCACCGCGGCCGCTCGCACCTGCGCGCCGCGCTCAAGCACCGCGCCCCCGGCCAGGCCCCCGGGCGCGAGCGCCGCGGCGGCTCGGAGGAGCCGGTGCCGGTCGGCGCCGTGGCCGCCGAGGTCGCGGCCGCACCGGGTGGGCGCGGACGGAGGCGATGGTGAGCGGAACCAGCCGGTCCGGTCCGGAACGGTCGGGGTCGTCCGACCGCGCCCAGACCCGGCGGAGCTGGCCGCTGGGCCGCCGGGCCGGTGACGACCCCGGCGAGCCGCTGCCGCCCGCCGTCCCGCTGCCGCCCGCCGTCCCGCTGCCGGGCGACACGGAGCTGCGCGCGGTGCCCGTACGGCCCGTCGAGCCCGCCGCCGAGGAACACCACCTCGGGGAGCGGCTCTCCGCGTTCCTGGACGGCGAGCTCGGCCACGACTCGCGCGAGCGGGTCCAGGCGCACCTAGCGACCTGTCCCCAGTGCCTGGCCGAGGCGGACGAGGGCCGCGCCGTCAAGCACCTGCTGACCCGCACCGACACCCCGGGCCCCTCCTCCGCGCTGATGGCCCGGCTGATGGCCGTCGGCAACCTCCCGGACGACGGCCCGGCGGACGCCGGCTGGCGCGACGACGACGACCTGCCCGGCGGCGGGGTCGCCGCCACCGGCACGCTCGGCGGCAGCCGGCTCACCGGCGGCTCCTTCGGCCGCGGCGCCGGCGCCTCCTTCGGCGCGGGCGCGCTCGGCGCCGGCGCCCCGGTGCCCGGGGTGGACCCGCGGGCCTTCGGGCGCGGGTCGGTGCTGCGGCCGCTGATGGGCCGGCGCACCGGCCGCCCGGAGCCCACCGCCCGTCCGGAGCCCGCTGCGGCCGCCGGCCGCGCCTCCGCGCGCGGGCGCCGCCTCGTCTTCGCCGCCGCGGGCGCCTTCTCGGTCGCCGCGGTGACGCTCGGCGGCGTCGGCGGCCTCGCCCAGGGCGAGGACCAGCACGGCACCACGGTCAGCCCGATCAGCGGCGGCGGCCGCGGCGGCGGCCTCGTCCCGATGTCGGTGCAGGTCCCGGTGGACTTCCAGGCCCATCCGGTCGTCGCCACCCGCGGAGCGAGCCCGTCCTCCCCGCCCGAGCGCTACCCGGGCAGCGTCGCGGCCCTGCGCCAGCAGATCCGCTAGCGCACCCACCCCTCCTCCGGGCCCGGCCACCGGCTGGTCTTTACCACGGCTTCATCGCAGCGTGGGTCAGGGACCCACCGGTGGCCATTACCCTGGAGGAACCGTCGTCCGGCGAGCTAGGGAGCAAAGGTGTTCAGCGACGTAGGCGGGCTGGAGATCCTGACCCTCATCGTGATGGCGATCATCATCTTCGGCCCCGACAAGCTGCCGAAGCTGATCCAGGACACCATGGGCTTCATCCGCAAGGTCCGTTCCTTCGCCGACAACGCGAAGGAGGACATCCGCAGCGAGCTGGGCCCCGAGTTCAAGGACTTCGAGTTCGAGGACCTCAACCCCAAGACCTTCGTCCGCAAGCAGCTCATGGGCGGCCAGGACGACCCGCTGGGCCTCAAGGACATGAAGGACTCGCTCGACATCCGCTCCGTCCTGGACGACCGGCCCGCGGCGCCCGTGAACGGCCGGGCGGGCAGCGTCAGCTTCGAGAAGGCCGCCCCGGCGGCAGCCGCCTCCACCGGTGCCCCGCTGCAGGCCGGCGAGCGCCCGCCGTTCGACCCCGACGCCACCTGAGGGCCCTTTCCCGCCCCGCGACGACGGGACGCCGCCGCCCCGCCCGGCCGCCCGGCTGAGCGGGGCAGCGGCGTCCGCGCCGCTATTGTGCTGATTGTTCCCGCTGAGCCGTCCGTCACATCCGCGCCACCACGGACCGCGAACGGCCCCCCGGGAACGCCGAGGTGCGCCACCATGGGAGCGCTCCACGGCAGGCACACGTGCGTTTGAGGAGGCCCGGGGATGGACGCGACGAGTCAGGCGGGAGGGGCGACGGCCACGGCCGGCGGCCCGGTGGTCGGCGGACAGGCCGGCCCGGCGGACCCGCTGCTGCCCTACCTGTCCGCCGACTTCCCCTGGTACGGACTGGACGACGGCTGGACCGGCCGCCGCTACCTGATGCAGGCCGGCGCCGGCGGCCCCCGGGCCGGGGCGGCGGGCGGCAGCGTCGACTACGGCACCCTGGGGCACGGCGACGAGCCGGCCAAGCAGTACGAGCCGCGGGACGTGCGCAAGTTCGCGGTCGTGGTGACGGTGGCCCGCCGGGACAGCCGCCGCAGCGCCGACAACACCGGCACGCTGGAGGCGACCTCCGCCTCCTCCGCCGCCTGGCTGGCCGGCTCCGGACTGCTCGCCGCGACCTGGCCCGGCCAGCTGGACCGCGCGCTGCGCCAGGACTGGCTGGACCAGCAGAGCTCCCTGGCCTGGGACCTGGCCGACGACCTGGCCGGCCCCGGCTGGTCGACCCTCAGCCTGCCGGTCAACGGCCTGCCGCAGCCCTTCCGCTACCGCGAGTCGGAGTACGGCTGGGTGCTCGCGGGCGAGGCCCCCGGCGTCCTGCTCGGTGCCTACGGACGCGGCGTCAGCGCCTACGGCGTCGGCTTCGCCACCGTGGCCGACCTGGGCGGCTACACCCGCCCGTAGGACCGCGGAGACACGGCGACGGCCGGGCGGAAACCTCCGCCCGGCCGTCGTCCGTCCGCCGTCAGGACCCGCTCGGCCGCCAGGGGCCCGGTCGGCCGTCAGGGCCCGCTCGGCCGCCAGGACCCCGGTCGGCCGTCCGGCCCGCTCGGCCGCCCGGTCAGAACTTGTTCTTGGGCGTCAGCCCGAGCGACATGCCCGACAGGCCGCGCTGGCGGCCGCCGAGCTTGCCCGCCACGGCGCGCAGGGCGGCGCCGGCCGGGGAGTCGGGGGCGGCGAGCACGACCGGGCGGCCGTCGTCGCCGCCCTCGCGCAGCCGGACGTCGATCGGGATCGAGCCGAGCACCGGGACGGTCGCGCCGACGGTGCGGGTGAGCGCGTCCGCGACGGTCTGACCGCCGCCGGTGCCGAAGACGTCGATCATCTCGTCGCAGTGCGGGCACGGCATGCCGGACATGTTCTCGATCACGCCGACGATCTTCTGGTGGGTCTGCACCGCGATGGTGCCGGCCCGCTCGGCCACCTCGGCGGCGGCCATCTGCGGGGTGGTGACGATCAGGATCTCCGCGTTGGGGACCAGCTGGGCCACCGAAATCGCGATGTCGCCGGTGCCGGGCGGCAGGTCCAGCAGCAGCACGTCCAGGTCGCCCCACCACACGTCGGCGAGGAACTGCTGCAGCGCGCGGTGCAGCATCGGGCCGCGCCAGACCACCGGGGCGTTGCCCGGGGTGAACATCCCGATCGAGATGACCTTCACGCCGTTCGCCTGCGGCGGCATGATCATGTCCTGGACCTGGGTCGGCCGGCCCTCGACGCCCAGCATGCGCGGCACGCTGTGGCCGTAGATGTCGGCGTCCACCACGGCGACCTTCAGGCCGTCCGCGGCCATCGCCGCGGCCAGGTTCACCGTCACGGAGGACTTGCCGACGCCGCCCTTGCCGGAGGCGACGGCGTAGACGCGGGTCAGCGTGCCCGGCTTGGCGAACGGGATCTCCCGCTCGGGGGCGCCGCCGCGCAGCAGCTGGGACAGCTCCTTGCGCTGCTCGTCGCTCATCACGTCGAGCTCGACCTCGACACCGGTCACGCCCGGCACCCTGCCGACCGCCTCGCGGACGCGGGTGACGATGGTGTCGCGCATCGGACAGCCGGAGACGGTCAGGTAGACCGCGACGCGCACCGCGCCGTCCTCGGCGATCTCGACCGATTTCACCATCCCGATCTCGGTGATCGGGCGGTTGATCTCCGGGTCGTTGACGGTCGCCAGGGCCTCGCGCACGGACTCCTCCGTGACGCCTGCCGCGACCTCTGTCTCGTTGGCCATGCCTTGATGGTACGGCTCCGGGCGAACCGGTTAACCGGTCGGTAGCGTGCCGCCGGTCACAAGGCGCCGGAGGCGTCCCGGCGTTCGTCCATCTCCTTGAGCAGCGACTGCAGTTCCGAGCGGATGAAGTCCCGCGTGGCGACCTCGCCGAGCCCGTGCCGCAGCGCGGCGACCTCGCGGGCCAGGTACTCGGTGTCGGCGATGTTGCGGTCGCTGCGGGCCCGGTCCTGCTCCATGTTGACCCGGTCCCGGTTGTCCTGGCGGTTCTGCGCCAGCAGGATCAGCGGCGCCGCGTAGGAGGCCTGCAGCGACAGGGCCAGGGTGAGGAAGATGAACGGGTACCTGTCGAAGCGCACGGCCGACGGCAGCAGGGTGTTCCACCCTATCCAGATGACGACCACCACCGTCATCCAGACGATGAATCGCCCGGTGCCGAGGAAGCGGGCGATCCGCTCGGACAGCACCCCGAAGGCCTCGGGGTCGTAGGAGGGCAGCGAGAGCAGGCCGGGCCGGGCGGTGCGCGGCTGGTCGAGCCGGGCGCGCCCGGAGCCCGTGATCGGCGCCGTCTCCAGGCGCTCCCGGCCGCCGCCCTCGCGGGTGCGCAGCTCGCGCAGCTGGCGCAGTTCCCGCAGCTCGCGCTGCAGGCGGCGGCGGGCGGAGTCGTCCGTCCGTCCGTTGCGGTCACCGTCCACCGGGCGCCTCCTCGTTCTCGTCGTCGCGGGCGTGCAGGGCGGCGTCGCGCCAGTCCTCGGGCAGCAGGTGGTCGAGCACGTCGTCGACGGTCACCGCGCCCAGCAGGTGGTCCGCCTCGTCGACCACCGGCGCGGCCACCAGGTTGTAGGTCGCCAGGTAGCTGGTGACCAGCGACAGCGGGGTGTCCGGCGGCAGCGGGTCCAGGTCGTCGTCCACCAGTGAGCCGACCAGGACGTACGGCGGCTCGCGCAGCAGCCGCTGGAAGTGCACGGTGCCCAGGTAGCGGCCGGTCGGGGTCTCGTTCGGCGGCCGGCAGACGAAGACCTGCGCGGCCAGCGCGGGCTTGTGGTCGCTGATCCGGATCCGGGCCAGCGCCTCGGCGACGGTCGCGTCCGGCTCCAGCACGATCGGCTCGGTGGTCATCAGACCGCCGGCGGTGTCCTCCTCGTACGTGAGCAGCCGGCGCACCGGCTCGGCCTCCTCCGGCTCCATCAGCTGGAGCAGCCGCTCGGCCTCGTCGCCGGGCAGCTCGGAGAGCAGGTCGGCGGCGTCGTCCGGGTCCATCGCCTCGAGGACGTCGGCGGCGCGCTCGTCCTTCAGCTTGCCGATGATCTCGACCTGGTCGTCCTCGGGCAGCTCCTCCATGACGTCCGCGAGCCGCTCGTCCGGCAGTGCGGCGGCCACCTCGGCGCGGCGCTTGGCCGACAGGTGGTGCATCACGCTGGCGAGGTCGGCCGGGCGCAGCTGCTCGAAGGTGGCGAGCAGGTTGGCCGCGCCCTGGTCCTGCTCGGGCAGGGCGAAGCCGGTGACGTCCTGCCAGTCCAGGGTGAGCCGCTCGCCCTTGGCCTTGCGCAGCCGGCCGGCCCGGCCGACCTGGACGAAGACCTTGCTGATCTCCCACTCCCGCAACCGGGTCTGCACCATGCCGACGTCCAGCACGGTGACCTCCTCACCGGTCTTGGACCAGATGACGGTGCGGTCCAGCAGTTCGCCGAGCACCAGGGTCTCGGACGGGCGCTGCTCGAAGCGCCGCAGGTTGATCAGGCCGGTGGTGAGCACCTGACCGGACTCCAGGCTGGTCACCCTGGTCATCGGCAGGAAGATCCGGCGCCGGCCGACGACCTCGACCACCAGGCCGAGCACCCGCGGCGGGCGCCCGCCGAGCCGCAGCGAGACCACCACGTCCCGGACCCGCCCGACCTGGTCCCCGTTCGGGTCGAAGACCGCGATGCCGGAGAGGTGGGAGATGAAGACCCGGGTCCCTGGCCCTGCCATGAACTCCCTCTGATCGCTCGATGCCTGGTCAGGGCGCGCCCAGCGCGCCCGCGGCCAAGGCTACCCGTGCGCCGGGGACCGGGCCCGCCGAGGCACGGTAGCGGCCGCGGGCGTCGCGCACGCGGACTCCTCCCGACGGTCGGGGGAACCGTCAGCGGCGCTTGAACAGCAGCTTGGGCAGACCGGCCGGAATCGGGCGGCGGGTGGTGGCCCCGGTGGGCATCGGCCGGGCCGCGAGCGAGCCCTCCGGCATCGCCCCCGGGCGCTCGCTCAGCGCACCGGTGGGCTCCAGCCGCAGCACCCGGCACTCGCGGGCCCAGCGCTCGGCGATGGTGTCGGTGTCGGGAGCGTTCAGCCGCTTCCCCTTGAGCTCCTCCACGGCGCCCAGCCAGGCCTCGCTGCCCGGTGCCGGCTCGACCACGACGGCGGCCCAGCCGGTCAGCCGGCCGCCCTTGTCCTTGCTGCGCACGGTGACCACGGCCCCGGCGCCCGGCGTCAGGCCGTGCAGCGGCTGCTCACCGCCCCCGCCGACCACCACCACCGCGCCGTCGTGCCAGGCGTGCCAGAGCGGACGGGCGTGCTCCTCGCCGTCCGCGCGCACCCAGAGCAGCCCGGACTTCTTCGCGGCCTCCTCCAGCAGGGCCTGGTCGAGGAAGTCGTCGGCGGTCGCGGCGGCGGGCGTACGGTCCATGGCGGACAGCGTACGGGGTCGCCGCAGCCCTCGTCCCGCCCCGTCCACGAGACGTCTCAGCCTCCGGAAGACAGTTCCATTGCGGCGCCACGGGCCTTACCGTATGAGCGGCCCGACCACGTGACCCCGAAGGAGCGCCGTGCCCGCCGCCCGGCCCGCGACCGCCCCTGCCACCCCTGCTGCCCCCGCGACCGCCCCTGCCGGCACCGCGTCCGCCGCTGCCGCGCCCACCGGCGCCGCGTCCGCCGCCGCCGACCCGCGGCCGGCGCACCCGCTCCCCACCCTGGACCTGCTGCTGCTCGCCGTCTCCATCGGCGGCATCTCGCTCTCGGGCCCGCTGATCAGCGCCACCGCCGCGCCCGCCCTGGCGATCGCCTTCTGGCGCAACGTCATGTCCGTCGGCGTCCTCGGCCCCTACGCGCTGCTGCGCCACCGCGCCGAACTGCGCGGCATCGGCCGACGGGCGCTGCTGCTCGCGATCGCCGCCGGTGCACTGCTCGCCGTGCACTTCGCGCTCTGGATGCCCAGCCTGCGGATGACCTCGGTGGCCTCCGCCACCGCCCTGGTGACCACCACTCCGCTGTGGACCATCCTGCTGATGCGGCTGTTCGGCGTCCGCGCCCCGCGGATGGTCTGGCTCGGCACCGTGGTCGCCTTCGCCGGCGTGCTGGTGCTCACCGGCGTCGACCTCTCGCTCTCCCCGCGCGCCCTGCTCGGCGACGCCCTCGCCCTGGCCGCCGGCCTGGCCGCGGCCGGCTACATGCTGCTCGGCGCCGAGGTCCGCAAGACCGTCAGCACCACCGGGTACACCCTGGTCTGCTACGCCACCACGGCGGTCGGCCTGCTGGTGATCTGCCTGGCCACCGGGACGTCGCTGTCCGGCTGGTCGGCCGGGGCGTGGTGGCAGATCGTGCTGCTGATGGCCACCGCCCAGCTGCTCGGGCACTCGCTCAGCAACCGGGTGGTGCGCAACCTCGGCCCGTCGATCACCTCCACCGCGATCCTGCTGGAGACGCCGGGCGCCGCCCTGATCGCCGCCCTCTGGCTCGGCCAGTGGCCCCCGGCGGCCGCCTACCCGGCGGTGGTGCTGATCCTGCTCGGGCTGGTCCTGGTCGCCCGCGGCGGGCGCAGGTAGCCCCGGGGCCGAGCAGGGCCGGGCGGGGTGGGCGCGGTCGGCGGCGGGACGTGCGGGGTGGCGGGCGTGCGGCGGCGGGACGTGCGGCGGCGCGCCTCCGTCACAGCCAGCCGTTGCGGCGGAAGCCCCGGTACATCCCCACGCAGATCAGCGTCACCGCGCCGAGCACCGTCGGATAGCCGTACGGGCTGTGCAGCTCCGGCATGTAGTCGAAGTTCATCCCGTACACGCCGGTGATCATGGTGGGCACCGCGAAGATCGCCGCCCAGGCGGTGATCTTCCGCATGTCCTCGTTCTGCGCCACCGACACCTGGGCCAGGTTCGCCTGCAGCAGCGAGTTCAGCAGCTCGTCGAAGCCGTGCACCTGCTCCGTCACCCGGGCCAGGTGGTCCGCGACGTCCCGGAAGTACTTCTGGATGTCCGGGCCCACCAGGCTCTGCAGCGGCTCCGACAGCTGCTGCATCGGACGCAACAGCGGCACCACGGCGCGCTTGAACTCCAGCACCTCGCGCTTGAGTTGGTACACCCGGCCGACGTCGGCGCTGCGCCCGCCCTTGGCCGAGAAGACGCCGTACTCGATCTCGTCCACGTCGTTCTGCAGCCGCTCGGCGACCAGCAGGTAGTTGTCGACGACGTGGTCGGCGATCGCGTGCAGCACCGCGGACGGCCCCTTGGCCAGTAGCCCGGACTCGTCCGCGTCCGCCTCCAGCCGGTGCCGCAGCTCCTGGAGCGAGCCGTGGCCGCCGTGCCGGACGGTGATCACAAAGTCCCGCCCGGCGAACACCATCAGCTCGCCGGTCTCCACCACCTCGCTGGTGGGCGTCAGCTGGTCGTGCTCGACGTAGCGGATCGTCTTGAAGACGGCGAAGAGCACGTCGTCGTAGCGCTCCACCTTGGGCCGCTGGTGCGCGTGCACCGCGTCCTCCACCGCGAGCGGGTGCAGCCCGAAGCGCTGGGCGATGCCCTCGAACTCCGCCTCGGTCGGCTCGTGCAGCCCGATCCAGCTGAACGAGCCCGCCTCGTCCGGGAGTTGGTGCGCCGCCTTGACCCGGCGGGCGGCGTCGCGCGGGCTGCAGGTCTCACCGTTGCGCCGACCGTGCTGGTACACCGCGCAGTCAACGATCGCCGAGCTGCCGCCTTCCGGCACGGCGTCGTACGGGCCGACGAGGTCCCGGCGGCGGTTGGTGCGGACGGCGGCACGCAGGCTGTTGATCATCGACATGGCAGGCTCCCTGGGGCAGGAGCCGTCGCACGGCGGCACGGGAACGCGGGAAGCAGGGCCGTGGTGCGACGGCGAGGAACACCGGTGAAGGGGACGAGGGTGCTCTCCCGGCCGGCCGTCCGCCGTCGGTCCGCGCCCGGGCCACTACGGCTGGATCAGCCGGTGGGGCCCAAGAGGCGGGGAATGCGGGGAAGTCGGGGCCGGGCAGAGCTGCCGGTACTGCATGGTCGGCCGGTATCCACCGCAACCACCTCCTTCGCGCCGCCGCCCCGGGACGAACCGTCCCGGTGGCCAGTCGCTCACCCTAACATCTGACCGGGTATCGGCGCCCCGGGGTTTCACCTGCCTTTACGGGCCCTTGACGGCACGGCCCGCCGCACCGCCCCCCGGAGGCCCGGACACCCCGGCGGGTTACGCTCACCGGCATGGCGCATGACTTCCCGTCCTTCGGCGACCCCCACGGCGGCAGCTCCCCGGAACTCTCCCGGGAGGCGGTGCTGGCCGCCGTCGAGGCCCGGCTGATCGCGACCTTCGGCGAGCCGGGCGGCCGCGCCGCCGTCACCTTCCTCGGCGCCGACCGGATCGAGGTGCTGCGCTTCGGCCCGGACGCCGAGGGCCTGGTCCGCTACGCCACGCTCGGGATGTCCGCCGCGCCGATGGCCGACCCGACCTCGCCGGTCGCCGACCAGGTGCGCGGACCGCGGGTCGAACTGGTGCTGACCGTGCGCGGCGGGCACGACAGCGTGCTGCGCAGCCTCGCCACCTTCGCCGCGACCCCGCAGGTCGAGGGCCTCGTGGTGGCCCCGGGCGGCTCGCTGGACCTCGGCGCCCCGCTCTGGGACGGCGCCCCCTTCACCTCGGTGCTGGCCGCCGAGCCGGGAGGCCTGGTCGAGGACCTCGAACTGGCCGAGCCGGCGGAGCCGGTGCGCTTCCTGCCGCTGCTGCCGATGACGCCCAACGAGGCGGGGTGGAAGCGGGTGCACGGCGCGGCCGCGCTCCAGGAGCGCTGGCTGAACCAGGGCACCGACCTGCGCGATCCGGACCGGCGCGGGGCCCGACTGGACTGACGGCCGTTCAGGAGGGGCGTGCGGGCCGCTGCGCGTGCCCGCCCCGCGCTGCGGTACGCCGGAGCGCGGCGGGGCGGCCGGTCGCGCGGACGGCCGCCCAGCGCCTCGCGGCTCGGCGCTCGGGCGGTCCGGTGATCGGGCGGTCCGGTGATCGGGCGGTTCAGCGCTCGATCGGCTTGGCCCCGGTGGCCTGCGCCAGCAGCGCCTCGTACACGGCCGGATCGGTGGTGTACTCGCCGAGCCGCACGGTCTTGCGGCTGCCGTGGTAGTCGCTGGAGCCGGTCACCAGCAGACCCAGCTCGGCCGCCAGGCCGCGCAGCCGCCGCCTGGTGTCCTCGTCGTGGTCGGTGTGGTCGACCTCCAGCGCGGCCAGGCCGGCCGCCGCGAGGTCGGCGATCACCTGGTCGGGGACCGTCCGGCCGCGCTTGTCCGCACCGGGGTGGGCGAAGACCGGCACCCCGCCGGCCGCCCGGACCAGCCGGACCGCCTGCACCGGGTCGGTCTCGTGCTTGCGCACGTCCGCCCGGCCGCCGTTGGCCAGCCAGTCAGGGGTGAAGGCGTCCGAGACGGTCGCCACCACGCCCGCCTCGACCAGCGCGCTGGCGATGTGCGGGCGCCCCACCGAGCCGGCCCCGGCGATCCGCTGCACCTGCTCCCAGCTGATGTCCGCACCGAGCCGGCGGCAGCGCTCCACGATCGCGCGCCCGCGCCGGAACCGGTCGGTGCGCACCAGCTCCCGCTCGCGCGCGAACTCCGGCTCCTGCGGGTCGAACAGGTACGCCAGCAGGTGCATGCTGATGCCGTCCACCACGCAGGACAGCTCGGCGCCCGGGACGACGGTCAGCCGGGTGCCGTCCGGCAGCGCGTGCACCGCCCCGGCCGCCTCGGCGTGGCCGGCGACGGTGTCGTGGTCGGTGAGCGCCACCACGTCGAGGCCGGCGGCCACCGCCGCCGCGACCAGCTCGGCCGGGCTGTCGGTGCCGTCGGAGGCGGTGCTGTGGGCGTGCAGGTCGATGCGCACGGGGCGGGCTCCTGGAGGCTCGGGTGCCGCCCAGGATAGGCCGTGCGGCCGGTCAGCCGAGCAGTCGGGGGGAGAGCGCCCCGCAGGGCAGCAGGTCCAGCTCGGCGCCGGCCTCGCGCAGGTCGGTGAGCACCAGTTCGTCGTACATGACGAGGGCGGACTGCTCGGGCCAGGCGACCGCCCAGAGCCACAGCCCGCGGGCCTCGCCGACGAACACCGCGCGGTCCGCCGGGGCGTCCGGGACGTGGAACATCGGGGTGGGGCGCCCGGCGGCCATCAGCTTGGCGTCGGCGGGCTTGTAGAGGCCGACGGAGTCGCCCGGGTCCGGCCCGGGCAGCCCGGCGTACCGGGCGCCGAGCCCGACGCCCAGCTCCTCGGCGACCAGCACCAGTTCGCCGAAGCCGCCGAGCGGCGCCGGTCCGGAGCAGGCGACGGCCGTGGCGCGGGCGCCCGAGACGTCGTCGCCGACGTGGCTGATGCCGGTGTAGAGCCAGCCGACGGGGAGCGGCCAGGGCAGCCAGACCGGGACCTGCGAGCGGGCGACGGCCACGCCCAGGGCCTCCACACTGGGGGGCAGCACCGGCTGCATCGGGTGAACGGCTCCGTGCCGGTCGCACTGCCAGGTGTCTGAGAACAGACCGGGGGCGCGGACCCGGCCGGCGCACCTCGGGCAGCTTGGCTCGCCCCTCATAGCCGACAACGCTCCTCCCTCCGGACCGCCGCGTCAAGGACGATCACCCGTACGGACGGCTACGGCGGCACCTGTCGGTGGCGGACTCCCGGCCGACGCGGGGTGGGCGCGGCGCAGGCGGTTCCCGTTGGGGGATGTCCCGTCGCGGGCGGCGGCAAACGTCCGGCGTTCGGGCCCGGACGCACTGACGCCCCGTCGGCGGCGGATGCGGTGACGGGGCGTCAGTCGGGTATCGGGACGTCGGGGTCGGACGTGCCCGGTTCGTCGGCGGCGGGTGAGGGCTCCCGGTCGGAGGCGCCGCGCTCGGTCAGACGGTCGGGCACGGGCGGATGAGCAGGCGTTCGCCGGTGCGGGCGGCGGCCTCGACGTACTCGCGGACGGTTTCGGCGTCGGCGATCAGGCGGTCGGCGGCGGAGCCGTCGGTGTCGTCCAGTCGGAGGATCTCGAAGCGCATGGGCTTGGTCATGGGCGTCTCCTTTCCTGGCCCCGCCGGGCGGGGCGATCGCGGCTGAGTGGGTATCAGCCCTTTCGGGGTCGTGCGGATCCGGCGGAACTGCCGGAGTGGTGGCGCGGTGCGTGCGGCGGCCTGCTGCGGCAAGTGCTCCCCCTGCTTGCCCGGTGCGTCGATTGCCTCGTGCAGCCACGGTGTCGTGGCGGTGCTACTGGGCCGTTGCCCGTCGGTGAAGTCCAGGTTTCGCCTGGTGGCTCCGGTGAGAGGGCCGGCGATGATTCCCGGACAGAATCAAAGATTACCGTAACTAACGACTTTTGTCCCGTGCGAGGACGGACGAAATGTCGAAAGTGGTTCAGACCACTCCGGCAGGGCGGGCGGGGCCGGTGCGGCTCAGGCCCAGAACGCGGCCAGCGCCTCGGCCGTGGCGGCCGGCTGCTCCGCGTTGGGGGAGTGGCCCGCGTCCGCGACGACGACCCGGCGGGCGCCCAACCGCTCCGCCATCCGGGACTGCTCCGGCACCGGCCACGCGTAGTCCCGCACGCCGGACAGCACCAGCACCGGCAGCACCCCGGCGACCACCGCGGCCAGCTCGTCCACCCGGTCCGGCGCCGACACCAGGTGCCCGCCGGTCACGGCGAGCGCCTGCGGCACATTGGCCACCCAGCGGCGGTGCAGGAACTCCGCGACCTCCGGTGCCAGGGCGGCCCTCGGCTCCCCGCTGCTCTCGTCCATCTGCCGCATGACCTGCCAGATCTCCTCCAGGGTCATGACCGGGAGGGCGTCCAGCAGCAGCTTGGTGCGGGCCGCCTCGGTCGGGTCGATCGCGCCCGGGCCGGTGGAGACCAGGGTCAGCGAACGCCAGGGCAGCGGGCCGTCCGCGGCGGCCGCGAGCACCGCCTCCCGCACCACCTGGCCCCCGAAGGAGTGCCCCAGCAGGTGCAGCGGCCCGTCCTCGGCCGTGAGCACCCCGGTCAGCGCCCGCACGTCCGCGCCCAGCGCGGCCACCTCGTACGCGGCCGCCTCGTCCGGTCCGCCGGTCTCGTACTGCCCGCGCTGGTCCACGGCCGTCACCCGGAACCCGGCGGCGGCGAGCGGCTCCAGCAGGCCGATGAAGTCCTCCTTGCTGCCGGTGAAGCCCGGCACCAGCAAGGCCGACCCGCGCACCGCCCCGGCGGGCTCCGCCCGCAGCACCGCGAACTCCCCCCGGGGCGTCGCGACCCGCGCGGCCCGCGCGCAGGCCGGCAGGGTGAGGAACGGCGGAGTGCTCATGGAACGCTTCCCTTCCACGACAGGGCGACGCCCCGAGCTTACGGCGTACGCGGACCCCAACCCTGCTGGTCAGGGCGGCGTGGCCGATCCGGGTCGGCGGCCGCGGTCGGGCCGGGAACGCCCGAGGGGGCGGGCGGGCCGCGACGGGCCCGGCCGCCCCCTCGGGGGTGGTGCCGGTCAGGCCTCCGGGGTGACCGCGGCCTTGCGGGTGCGGGTCCGCTTGCGCGGAGCCGGGACCTCGGCGGCCGGAGCCTCGGCGGCCGGGGCCTCGGCGGCCGGGGCCTCGGCGGCCGGGGCCTCCGGGGCGGTCTCCGCCACGGCCTTGGGCTTGCGGGTCCGGGTGCGGGTCGCGGGCTTCTCCGCCACCGGAGCCTCGACGGCAGCCTCGGCGGCGGCCTCCACGGTCTCGACGGCCTTCGGCTTGCGGGTCCGGGTCCGGGTCGCGGGCTTCTCCGCCACCGGAGCCTCGGCGGCAGCCTCGGCGGCGGCCTCGACGGTCTCGGCGGCCTTCGGCTTGCGGGTCCGGGTGCGGGTCGCCGGCTTCTCGGCCGGGGCCTCGGCGGTCTCCACCGCGGCCTCAGCGGCCTCAGCGGCCTCGACGGTCTCCGCCGCGGCCTTGGGCCTGCGGGTCCGGGTGCGGCGCGGCTTCTCCTCGGCGACCGGCGCGGCCACGGCCTCGACGACCGGGGCGGCCTCGACGGCCGCCGCAGCCGGGGCGGCCTCGGTCACGGCCTCGGTCGCCGCCACGGCGGCCTCGGCGACGGCGGCGCCACCACGGGAACGGCGGCGACGGCGGCGCGGCGCGGCCTCGCCCTCGGCGGTCTCCACGGCCGTGGCGGACGCGGCGCCCTCGGTCACCGGGGTGCCCTCGCCCTCGGCACCGACCGCGGAGCCGCGGCGGGTGCGGCGGCGCTCACGGGTGCGGCGCGGCTTCTCCTCCGCCGGGGTCTCGACGGCCGGGCGGCCCGAGTCGGCCCGCCCACCGCGGCCGCGGCCGGAGCGGGCGCCCCGTCCGCCGGTCTCGCCGAGGTCCTCGATCTCCTCCGCGCCGAGCCCGGCCCGGGTGCGCTCCGACCGCGGCAGCACGCCCTTGGTGCCCGGCGCGATCTTCAGCAGCTCGTACAGGTGCGGGGAGGTGGAGTAGGTCTCCTCCGGCTCGTTGAACGGCAGGTCCAGCGCCTTGTTGATCAGCTGCCAGCGCGGGATGTCGTCCCAGTCGACCAGGGTGACGGCCGTCCCGGAGGCGCCGGCGCGGCCGGTGCGGCCGATCCGGTGCAGGTAGGTCTTCTCGTCCTCGGGGCACTGGTAGTTGATGACGTGGGTGACGCCCTCGACGTCGATGCCGCGGGCCGCGACGTCGGTGCAGACCAGTACGTCGACCTTGCCGTTGCGGAAGGCGCGCAGCGCCTGCTCGCGGGCGCCCTGGCCGAGGTCGCCGTGGACGGCGCCGGCCGCGAAGCCGCGCTGGGTCAGCTGGTCGGAGACGTCGGCGGCGGTGCGCTTGGTGCGGCAGAAGATCATCGCCAGCCCGCGGCCGTCGGCCTGGAGGATGCGCGAGACCATCTCGACCTTGTCCAGCGAGTGCGCACGGAAGATGTGCTGCTCGATGTTGGCGACGGTCGTGCCGGTGTCGTCCGGGGCGGCGGCCCGGATGTGGGTCGGCTGGCTCATGTACCGGCGGGCGAGGTTGATCACCTGGCCCGGCATGGTGGCCGAGAACAGCAGGGTCTGCCGCTTGGCCGGCAGCATGGTGATGATCTTCTCGACGTCCGGCAGGAAGCCCAGGTCGAGCATCTCGTCGGCCTCGTCCAGCACCAGCGCGCGGACCTGGGACAGGTTCAGCTTCTTCTGCCCGGCGAGGTCCAGCAGACGGCCGGGGGTGCCGACCACGATGTCGACGCCCTTGGCGAGCGCCTCGACCTGCGGCTCGTACGCGCGGCCGCCGTAGACGGCCAGGACGCGCACGTTGCGGACCTTGCCGGCGGTCTGCAGGTCGTTGGTGACCTGGGTGCAGAGCTCACGCGTCGGGACGACGATCAGCGCCTGCGGGAAGTCGGTGAGGTCCTCCTCGGCGGCCCGGCCGGCGTCCACGTCGGCGCGCACGACGACCCGCTCGATCAGCGGGAGGCCGAAGCCGAGGGTCTTGCCGGTGCCGGTCTTGGCCTGGCCGATGACGTCGTGGCCGGTCAGGGCCACGGGGAGGGTCATCTCCTGGATCGGGAAGGGATGGACGATGCCGACGGACTCGAGCGCCTCGGCGGTCTCCGGGAGGATCCCCAGGTCCCGGAACGTCGTCTTGGTGGGTTCAGCGGTGGTGGACAGGGTGCTGCCTCTTCCGTTTTCGGAGGGGCCGAGAGCGAGCGGCGGGCGGGCAGCCGCGCGGCTGCGTACGGGCCTTTGGCGGCCCTGATGACAGCTGCGCGGACGCACAACCGCGCCGGTCCCTGCGGCCGGCCGGTGCGCGCGGCCCGGTGCGGGGCGCGTCGCCGGCGGCGTCGGGGAGGGTTCCCGTGAGGGACCTGCGCGGGACCTCCGCCTGCGGGCGTGGTCTCGGCGGCCCTCGCTCGGCCACTGATGCGGTGCCAAGGCTTGAAGTCCAAGCCATGGTCGGAGCCGATCGGCTCTCCGACCGGGCATCCGCGTACGTGAGTACCCGTGCCTCCGGTGCGGACACGTCCGAGGGGACGGCGCCGCTACGGAGCGGACTCGCGCGGGCCACCGAGACGGCGGTGGGACCGAGCGAGCACGACGGGGCTCCGTACCACCATACAGTCAGGCGACGACTCGAACACGTGACGCGTCTGACATCGCCCGCACCGCGGGCCCCTGACCGGGCACTCCGGGCGGTCACCCGGGTGCGGCGGGTGGTGGGGCGGGCGCCCCGCCCGCACTAAGGTGGCGGGTCATGGAGACCCATGGTGAGACGCAGGACGGCGCGGCCGGCGAGGCCGGCTCGATCGGCGACTGGGCGACGTGCTCGGCCGACCCGGGCTACCGGGCGGCGGTGCTGGACCTGCTCGGCGCGCTCGCGTACGGCGAGCTGAGCGCCTTCGAGCGGCTCGCCGAGGACGCCAAGCTGGCGCCGGACCTCGCCGACAAGGCGGCCCTGGCCCGGATGGCCTCCGCCGAGTTCCAGCACTACCAGCGGCTGCACGACCGGCTCGCCGAGGTCGGCGCCGACCCGCAGGAGGCCATGCGCCCCTTCGTCGAGCCGCTGGAGCTGTTCCACCGGATGACCGCCCCCTCGGACTGGCTGGAGGGCCTGGTCAAGGCCTACGTGGGCGACGCCATCGCCACCGATTTCTACCGCGAGGTCGCCGTCCGCCTGGACGACGACACCCGCGAGCTGGTCCTCGGGGTCATGTCCGACACCGGCCACGCCCAGTTCGCCGTCGACAAGGTCCGCCGGGCCATCGAGGCCGACCCGCGGGCCGGCGGGCGGCTCGCGCTCTGGGGCCGGCGGTTGATGGGCGAGGCGCTCAGCCAGGCCCAGCGGGTCGTCGCCGAGCGCGACGCGCTGTCCAACCTGCTGGTCGGCGGCGTCCGGGTGCAGGGCTTCGACCTGGTCGAGGTCGGCAAGATGTTCAACCGGATCACCGAGGCCCACACCCGGCGGATGGCCGCGCTCGGCCTCGCCTCCTGACCGCCGTCAGGCCGGCCGGTGCCGCCGCGGCGCGCGGTGGGCCCGGGCCCGGTGCGGGCGGTGCCGGTGCGCCGGTGCCCGCCCCGCGGCGAGGTCCGGCCGGGCCAGCAGCGAGGTGACCACGCCCGCCGCCAGGGCCGAGAAGGCCACCGCGACCACCGGGTGGCGCCCGTCCAGGCAGAAGTGCGCGAGCACCCCGCCGAGCAGCGCCGCCGCCAGCGCCGTGCCGGTGACGAGTGGACGCGACGCCTGGAAGTACTGGGGCAGCGCCAGCAACGCGGCCGCGGCCGTGACCAGGCCGACGAGGGCGAAGACGATCGACTCGACCAGCAAGGCAGCCTCCCCTGGGACGGGTGCACGGCACCGGCGCCGCACCTGTCGCCGTACCCCGGCCCACCCGGCCGTACACGCGACGGTGCCCCGCTCCCCGAAGGGAGCGGGGCACCGCGGCGACCTGCTCGGCCGGCCTGCTCGTCGGCGCCTCAGAGGGTGCCGAAGCCGACCTTGCGGACGGTCTGCTCGCCGATCTCCACGTACGCCAGGCGCTCGGCCGGGACGATGACGCGGCGGCCGTGCTCGTCGGTCAGCGAGAAGAGCTTGGTGGAGCCCTCCAGCGCCTTCGCGACCGCGCTCTCGACCTCATCGGCAGTCTGCGAGCTCTCGATCACGATCTCGCGCGGCGCGTTCTGCACGCCGATCTTGACCTCCACGGCTTCCGTCCCTCCGGGGTTGCAGCCTCCTCGCGCGGGCACCGGACCGCCTGGAACAGGCGTTCACGGACCGCGCCGTACGGCTTCACCATAGAGCACCCGATCACCGGCCAGGCGAAGGTCAGCGGATCGTCACCGCTGCGCGGAGGCCTCCCCGGCCTGCTCGCCCGGGTGCATCGGGAAGCCCTTCAGCCCCCGCCAGGCCAGGCTCGCGACCAGCCGCACCGCCTCGTCGCGCGGGATCTCCAGCCCCTGCGAGAGCCAGTACCGGGCGGTGATCTGGGCCAGCCCGCAGACCCCGGCGGCCAGCAGCTTGGACTCCGCCTCCGGGAGGTCGGTGTCCTCCTGGATCACCTGGCTGACCAGCGTCGCGCTGGCCTCGGAGGCCCGCTCGACCCGCTCGCGCACGGCCGGCTCGTTGGTCAGGTCCGACTCGAACACCAGCCGGAACGCGCCCGACTCGCTGGAGACGTAGTTGAAGTACGCCTCCATCGTCGCGGCCACCCGCAGCTTGTTGTCCGTGGTCGTCCCCAGCGCCTCGCGGGTGGACTCGACCAGGGCGTCGCAGTGCTTGTCCAACAGCGCCAGGTACAGCTCCAGCTTCCCGGGGAAGTGCTGGTAGAGCACCGGCTTGCTGACCCCGGCGCGGTCGGCGATGTCGTCCATGGCGGCCGCGTGGTACCCCTGCGCGACGAACACCTCCTGGGCGGCACCGAGCAGTTGTTCACGGCGGGCGCTTCGCGGCAGGCGGGCACCGCGCGGGCGCTCCTGCGCCTCCTGGATGGCCGTCACGGCGCTCCTCACTTCGGGGTTGTTCGGGGGCTGGCGAGAGGGCCGATTCTACTTTTCGGTAACCGCGCCCGCGTTCGGCGATGGCGAGAAAAGCTGCTCGGCCCGCTTGTCAGGAGCCCACAATACGGCGCTGACCTCGGCCTCGGCAGTGGTGCGACGAGGGATGGAACGGCCGGACCACCCCCACCGCCCCCGGCCCCGGGGCTCACTACCATCGTCCACCATGAGCAGCGCTGAGCAGCAGGTACGTACGGTCGAGGTCCCCGGCGCGGTGCTCGCGGTGCACCGCCCCGCCGTGCAGGCGGCACCGGACGGGCGGGAGCCCGGACTCTTCGTGCACGGCCTGGGCGGCTCGGCCGCCAACTGGACCGTCCTGATGGACCGGCTCTCCGGCCTCGTCGACGGCGTGGCCGTCGACCTGCCCGGCTTCGGCCGCTCCACGCCGCCCGCCGACGGCAACCTCAGCGTCTCCGGCCACGTGCGCGCCGTCATCGGCTACCTGGAGGCCGCCGGGCGGGGGCCGGTCCACCTCTTCGGCAACTCGCTCGGCGGCGCCGTCGCCGTGCGCCTCGCCGCCCTGCGCCCCGACCTGGTCCGCAGCCTCACCCTGGTCTCGCCCGCCCTGCCCGAACTGCCCCCGCAGCGATCCGCCTGGTCCACCGGCCTGCTCGCCCTGCCCGGCGTGCCCGCCCTGCTGCGCCGGATGCCGGCCGGCCGGCGCGGCGTCGAGGCGGCCACCGAGGACCTGCTGCGGCTGGTCTACGGCGACTCGGCCGCGCTCAGCCCGGCCACCCGGGCCGAGGCGGTGGCCGAGTACCGGCGCCGCCTGGAGGTGCCGCACGCGATGGCGGCCCTGATCGGCTCGGCCCGCGGCATCGTCTCGGCGTACACCGAGCGCGGCGACCAGGCACTGTGGCGGCAGGCCGAGCAGGTCGAGGCGCCGGTGCTGCTGGTGTACGGGCTGCGCGACAAGCTGGTCGGCTACCGTTCGGCCCGGCGGGCCTGCGCGGCCTTCGCGGACGCCCGGCTGCTGGTGCTGCCCGAGTCCGGCCACGTGGCGATGCTCGAGCACCCGGACGCGGTCGCCCGGGCCGTCCGCGAGCTGATCGCGCACGCCGGGCGCTGACCCGGCGGCGGGCGCGCGAAGGCCGGGAGCGGCGGGCGGGCCCGCGCCGCGCCGGTGCCGGGCGGTCTGCGCCCGTACCGCTCGCGCCGCGCCCCCTGCCCCCCTGACGGCGCCCGCTAACGGCCCGCTTCGCGGCGAGGTCACGGCGGTTCACTCGTTCAGGTGGCAGCCAGGCATGTGACCGATGGATCGCCCCGGGCCGGTCCTACCTTTCTGCTGCCGGACCGAACAGGTGTGGGGGAGGGCCGCCGACGCCGGAGCACGCGGCGGGCGGCCCGGGCAAGCGTCCCGGCGCACGGCCCCGCGGCTCCCGAGGCCCCTTCCCGAGGGGCGTCCCAGGGGTGCGAGGGACAGCCGGCCCTGACCGGGGCCACCGGCAGCGCCCCACTCCGAGGCAGAAGGAGGTCTTCCGTGCGCGTCGCCCTGCTCACCGAGGGTGCCCGTCCGCATCCGAGACGTGGCGCCGGAGCCTGGTGCGACCGGCTGGCCGAGGGCCTGCCGGAGCACGAGTTCGAGCTGTACCTGCTGACCGGTCCCGAAGGCCTCGGCCACGCCGAGCGGCTCTCGCCCGCCTGGCACGGGGCGCGCGACCTGCCGCTGTGGGGGCGCCCCCCGCGCGGCCGGGGCCCGGGCGCCCGGCGCGGACGCCGGTACGCCGCGGCGTACGAGGAACTGCTGCGCGCCCTGGTGCTGCCCGGGCAACGGGCCGCCTTCGGCCCCGGGCTGTACCGGCTGGCCGCCCTCGCCCGGGAGGACGGCGCCCTCCCCGGCTTCCTCGCCTCCGGGGCCGCCCGGCGGATCCTGGAGCGGACCTGGCGGCTCCCCGGCGCCGCCGCCCCCGCCGGGCCGCCGCTGGTCCGCGACGTGCTGGCCGCCGCCGACCTGCTGGAGCAGTGCCTGCGCCCGCTGTCCGCGCCCTGGTACGGCACCGGACCCGGTGGCTTGGGCGCCGCCGACCTGTGCCACGTGGTCGGCGGCGGCCCCACCGCGCTGCCCGCCCTGGTGGCCCGGCAGCTGCACGGGGTGCCGTTCGTCGTCACCGAGCACGGCCCGTACCTGCGCGAGCAGTACCTCGGCCACCGGGAGGCGCCGCACGCCCGGCCCGTCCGGGCGCTGCTGCTGGCGTTCCTCCGCGCCCTCACCGAGGAGACCTACCGGCAGGCCGCCCTCCTCACCCCCGGCAGCGCCCACGACCAGCAGTGGCAGCGCCGCTGCGGGGCCGATCCGGGCCGCACCCGGGTCGTCCCCGAGGGCACCCCGGACGTGGACCGCCCGGCGGCCGGGCCCGAGCCCGAGCGGCCGACCCTGGTCTGGGCGGGCCCGCTGGAGCCGGGGCACGACCCCGAGCTCATGCTGCACGCCTTCGCCCGGGTCCACGCCGAACTGCCCGGGGCCCGGCTGGCCGTCCACGGCGAGGAGACGGCCCCCGGCTACCGGGCGCACTGCGCCGCGGTCGCCGAGCGCCTGGGCATCACCGGAGCGGTGGACTTCGCCGGCCGGCCCGAGTCGCTCGCGAAGGTCTGGGAGGAGGGCACCGTGGCCGTCTTCTCCGCGCTCTCCCGGCGCAGCCCCCGCCTGCTCGTGGACGCCATGCTGAGCGGGCGGGCCGTGGTGTCCACCGACGTCGGGATCGCCCGCGAGGTGGTCGGCCCCACCGGGCTGCTGGTGCCCGCGCGCGACCCGCGCGCCCTGGCCGGCGCCTGCCTGGCCCTGCTGGGCGACGAGGAGCGGCGCGCCCGGCTCGGGCTGGCCGGGCGACTGCGGGCGCAGGAACGCTTCGCCGTGGAACCGGTGATCGGTGCGTTCCGGGAGATCTACCTGGAACTGGTCTCGCAGTACCCGGCCTTCCCCGACGGCGGGGACGGCGGCGAGGACGGCCGGACACCCCGGCCCTTCGCCCGCCCCGCCGAGTACTGGCTCAGCGACGGCCAGCGCACGGGCCCCGGCGACGGCCCCGGCGGGGGGCGCAACGCTCCCGGCGGCGGAAACGCTCCCGACGGCGGGAACGCTCCTGGCCCAGGGAACGACGGCGGCCGCGGCCACGCGGGCGGCCGCGGGCACGACGGCAGCGGCGGACACGACGGCGGCCGCGGGCACACTCCCCGCGGCGCGGACGACGGCACCGGCGGTCAGGAGCACGCCGAAGAGCTCGCGGAGGCCGTCTGATGTCCGGCACAGCGGCGCGCCCCAGCGTCGACCCGGTGCGCGAGCTGATGGCCGACCACCGCGAGCTGTGCGAACGCGCCGTCGACCCGCTGGAGATCGCCGCCGGACTGGAGGAGGCCGGACTCGGCCCGGACACCGCGGCACGCTGCCGGCACGCCGACCTGTTCTCGCTGGCCGAGGAGCTGTACGCCCGGGTGCCCCGCCGCCCGCCGGCCGCAGCGGAGCCGGCCGGGCCCCGGCCGTGCCGGGCCGCCACCAAGGCGGCGCTGGCCGCCGCCGCGCTCGCCACCCCGCCCTGCGCCGCGGTGGCGGCGCTCGGCCCGCACTGGCCGGTGCTGCTGTCCGCCGCCGTCCCGCTGGTGCTGCTGCCCGCGCTCACCGCCCCGGCCCCGGAGGACCCGGGGCCGCCGCCGACCGCCCCGGCCGCCCCCGCGGACGCCCTGGGCCCGGCCCCGGCCCGGCCCCCGCACGCCCGGCTGCGGCCGGACCTCCGGCCGGGGCCCGCCTTCCGCTTCCGCCCCGCCGTGCTCGGCCACGGCCTCGGCCTGGCCGCGCTGCTGCTGCTCCCGGTGGCCGTACCGGGTGGGGACCGGGCGCCGGCCGCCGCGCTGGTGCTGGCCGCCGCCGTGTCGACGGGCTCGGCCGAGCGGGCGGCCCGCTGGTACCGGCAGGTCGGCCGGGGGCACCTCGGGGCGGCGCGCACGCTGGCCGAGTTCCGGGCCCGGATGCGGCCGGTGCTGCCGGTCGCGGTCGCGCTGCACCTGGCGGTGCTCGCGGTGCTGACGTACGCCGCGCTGGCGGTGCTCGCGGCGGTGGCGCCGCGCCCCGGGCCCGGCGGCGGGCTGCTGCACCAGGCGGTGGAGCGGGCCGGTGCCGGGCAGTGGGCGGCGCAGGGCGTGCTGGGTCTGCTGCTGGTGCTGCCCGCCCTGCTGGCCCGCTGCGGCCGGGCGCGGGCCGCCGCGCTGGGCGCGCTGGCCGGGGCGGCCGCGTCGGCGGTGCCGCCGGCCCTGGGGCGCCCCGGGACGTCGGCGGTGCTGCTGGGCGGCGGGGCGGTCGCGGTGGTGCTGCTGGGGTACGCCTGGGCGCGGCTCGGCCGGGCCGGCGCGCACCGCTGACACCGTGCCGCCCCGCCCGCACCCGCCCCGCCCGTGCGCCCTGCCCGTCCGCCCGGCCCGTGCCGCCCTGTGCCGGCCGCCCCAGCCGCCCCAGCCGTCCTCGGCCCCCGGCGTCCCGATGACCTGCTGACCGGGCGCCGACGTCCGCCGTGCCGACGTCCCGCCCGCCCGACGCTCACAACGCTGTTCGTTCGTAGTTCTCAGTCCGCCAGGTCGTCCCCGACCTCGCTTCGTGGAAGGACACCCCCGATGAGGGTGCTGCTGCTGGGCGCCGACGGCTTCATCGGCCGCCGGGTCACCGATCGTCTGCTCATGGACCAGGAGTTGCAGGTGACGGTGCTCGGCCGGCGCGACTCGGCCGACATCCGCTTCGACCTCACCACCGGGAGCCCGGGCGCGCTGGCCCGTTTCCTGGACGCGGTCGCGCCGCAGGTGGTGATCAACTGCGCGGGTGCCACCTACGGCAGCTCCCGCACGCTGATCCGGTCGAACACGCTGGCCGTCGCGACCGTCTGCGAGGCGATCCGGCGCAGTCGGGAGCCGGCCCGGCTGGTGCACGTCGGCTCGGCCGCCGAGTACGGGCCGGTGCCCGGCGGGGTGCCGGTCTCCGAGCAGGCCGAGCCCCGGCCGGTCGGCCCGTACGGGGTGTCCAAGCTGGCCGGGACGGAGCTGGTGCTGGCCTCCGGGCTGGACGCGGCGGTGCTGCGGGTGTTCGACGTGGTGGGCCCGGGGGCGCCGACCGCCTCGCTGTTCGGGCGGCTCGCCGAGGGCCTGCGGCGGGCGCTGGAGCGGGACGAGAACCAGGTGCGGATGCCGGACCTGTCCGGATACCGGGATTTCGTGGACGTGCGGGACGTCGCGCGGGCGATCCAGGCGGCGGCGGTCTCGGCGGCCACCGGGGTGATCAACGTGGGCAGCGGGCACGCCGTACGGGCCCGGGACGCGGCCCAGCTGCTGGTGCGGGCCTCGGGGTTCGAGGGGGCGATCGTCGAGGAGAACCGGCAGGTCCTGCTGCCCGCGCAGGTCGGCGGGCCGGGCGGTGACCACCTGCCCGGCCAGCACCACGCGTCGGGGGCGTACCTGCCGGGGCACCGTCCGGAGGGCCAGCGGCCGGAGGGCCGGCCGGCCCCGGGCGAGCCGGTGCCGTGGCGGCAGGCGGACGTGCGCACCGCCCGGGACCGTCTCGGCTGGCGGACACAGGTGCCGCTGGAGGAGTCGCTGGGGGACGTCTGGCTGGAGACGGCCTGCCGGGTGTGAGGCCGCCGACGGGGCCGCCCGGGCCCGGTCCGGGAGCGGCCCTGGCCCGGAATCACGGGCCGGGGGCGCCCCCGGGCGGCCGCTCCGGCCGGTTCCACGATCCGGCGCCGCTCGTCTCGCCCATCGGACGGGCTGTCTCGGAATAGCGGCGGGGCATGACACTGTTGGCGTAGAGAGCCACCCGCGTGGCGGAGCAGCAACCCGTCCGAGGCGGCCCCGGGCCACCTGAACAAGACACCCATCGGAGTCCCCGTGTCGTTGCCACCCCTGGTCGAACCGGCCGACGAGCTCACCGTTGACGAGGTCCGCAGGTACTCCCGCCACCTGATCATCCCCGACGTCGGGATGGCCGGGCAGAAGCGGCTGAAGAACGCCAAGGTGCTGTGCGTCGGCGCCGGCGGCCTGGGCTCGCCCGCGCTGATGTACCTGGCCGCCGCCGGTGTCGGCACGCTCGGGATCGTCGAGTTCGACGTGGTCGACGAGTCGAACCTGCAGCGCCAGATCATCCACGGGCAGGCGGACATCGGCCGCTCCAAGGCCGAGTCGGCGCGGGACTCCGTCAAGGAGATCAACCCCTACGTCGACGTGGTCCTCCACGAGGAGCGCCTCGACAACTCCAACGTGATGGAGATCTTCTCCGGCTACGACCTGATCGTGGACGGCACCGACAACTTCGCCACCCGCTACCTGGTGAACGACGCCGCGGTGCTGCTGGGCAAGCCGTACGTGTGGGGCTCGATCTACCGCTTCGACGGCCAGGCCAGCGTGTTCTGGGCCGAGCACGGCCCCTGCTACCGCTGCCTGTACCCGGAGGCCCCGCCGCCGGGCATGGTCCCGTCCTGCGCCGAGGGCGGCGTGCTGGGCGTGCTGTGCGCGTCGATCGGCTCGATCCAGGTCAACGAGGCGATCAAGCTGCTGGCCGGCATCGGCGACCCGCTGGTCGGCCGGCTGATGATCTACGACGCCCTGGAGATGAACTACCGCCAGGTGAAGGTCCGCAAGGACCCGAACTGCGCCGTCTGCGGTGAGAACCCGACGGTCACCGAGCTGATCGACTACGAGGCCTTCTGCGGCGTCGTGTCGGAGGAGGCGCAGGCCGCCGCCGCCGGGTCGACCATCACCTCGCACCAGCTCAAGCAGTGGCAGGACGACAAGGAGGACATCTACCTCGTCGACGTCCGCGAGCCCGGTGAGTTCGAGATCGTCAACATCCCCGGCGCGGTGCTGATCCCGAAGAACGAGTTCCTGATGGGTGACGCGCTGGAGAAGCTGCCGCAGGACCGGAAGATCGTGCTGCACTGCAAGTCGGGCGTGCGCTCGGCCGAGGTGCTGGCCGTGGTGAAGGCCGCGGGCTTCGCCAACGCCGTCCACCTCGGCGGCGGGGTGCTCGGCTGGGTGAACCAGGTCGAGCCGCACAAGCCGGTCTACTAGGTCTCCCGGGGCCCCTGAGGCACCGACGCGAGGGAGGGCCCGCCGTTGCGGCGGGCCCTCCCTCGTGCGTTCTCCCGGCGGGTGCGCCCCCGGGCGCCCCCCGCGGCCGTCAGAGCGCGTGCCGGCGCTGCAGCACGTTGTAGGCGATCCAGCCCGGCAGCACCGGCAGCCAGAAGGTGAGCGCCCGGTAGAGGAAGACCGCCGGGGTGGCGACCGCCGGGGGCACGTCCGCGACGGTCAGGGCGCCGATCAGGGCGACCTCGACCGGGCCGATGCCGCCCGGGGTGGGGATCGCCGAGCCGGCCGCGTTGGCGGTGAGGAAGACCACCGCGACGGCCGAGAAGCTGACGTCCCCGCCGAAGGCCTGCACCGAGAAGTCCAGGCAGGCGGTGAAGGAGAGGGTCAGCAGCAGGATGCCGCCGAAGCCGGTGAGCAGCTTGCTGGGCGTCTGCATCAGGTCGAGCATCCGCGGCACCACGCCGAAGAACAGGGAGCGCAGCCGGCCCAGGACGAAGCGCCGCAGCGGTGCGACGGCGGCCACCACCAGGGCGAGCACGGCGGCGGTCAGCACACCGATGATCACCGCGCGGGAGGCGGAGAGGTCGCCGTTGGTCTGGCTGCCGGTGATCAGGCCGAAGCTGAACAGCAGCAGCAGGTGCCCGGCCAGGCCCGCCAGCTGGGACGCGCCGACCGAGGCGACCGCCTGGCCGGGGCGGATGCCGGCCTTCTGGAGGTAGCGGGTGTTCAGCGCGATGCCGCCGATCGCCGCGGGGGCGACCAGCTTGACGAAGGAGCCGGCCAGCTGGGCCGCGACGGTGCGCCGGAACGGCAGCCGCTCGGGCACGAAACCGGTCAGGCTCATCGAGGCGGCGACGTAGCTGAACGCCGCCGCGAGCAGGGCCGCCGCCGCCCATGCCCAGTTCATCTGGGAGAGCTTCAGCTGGGCGGGCTTGATGGTGGTCAGCGCCAGGTAGGCGGCGAAGGTGAGCGCGATCACCATGATCAGGCTCTTCGGCTTCAGCCGCTCCAGCTTGGCCGGCTCCATCGGCGCCTCGGGGGCGATCTGCAGGATCTGGCCGCGGATGCGGCTGAGCAGGTCCTCGCCGGCCGCCGCGATGTCCTCCTCGGCCTGCTGCTGGGTGCGCTCGCCGGCCGCGACCTGTTCCAGCGCCTTGGCGCGGGCGGCGGCCTTGCGCTCCTTGGTGAGCTTGGCCAGGTCGATCCGGGTGGAGCGGCTCATCCCGACCGGCTGGAGCAGCGGCAGCGCCTGGGCGACGCGTTCGGCGCCGAGCACCGCGTTGGCGGTGGCGACGGCCCGCTCGGGCCCGATCCGCAGCGCGAAGGTGGTGAGCAGCTGGGCGACGTCGATGCGCAGCGTCAGGTCGGTCGCGGCGATGTCGCCGCCGGAGAGGTTGACCAGGCAGCCGGTCTTCTCGTCCACCACCAGCAGCGATTCGCCGGTGAGCCGGCGGTGGGCGATCCGGCGCTCGTGCAGGGCGGCCACCGAGTGCCACAGCGAGGCCATCACCTGGTCGGTGACCTCGTCGTCGGCGAGCTCGTCCAGGGTGCGGCCCTCGACGTTCTCGTACACCAGGATCGCGGCGTCCGGGCCCAGCTCGGAGGTGGCGACCAGCTGCGGTGCGCAGGCGCCCGAGGCGGCCGCCGCGTACGCGATCAGGGCCTCCTGCTCCAGCGCCTGGCGCAGCGACTGGGGGCTGCGGCGCACCGCCACCGAGCGCAGCCGCAGCCGGCGCCAGGCCCGGTAGAAGAAGCCGGAGGCCTGCTGCTCGCGGTCGATGATGTGGACGTCCAGCGGCGGCCCGTCCTGCTGGGTGACGTAGTAGCGGCGGGTGCCGCCCGGGGCGTCGGGGGCGCGGGCGGCGCCCGCCGGGGTGAAGCCGACCTTGCGCAGACCGATCATCAGGTGCTGGCCGGTGGGCCGGATGTTGGGGGAGCCGATCGCGTAGAGGGTGCCGTAGGCGACGGACCAGCCGATCAGCACGGTGAGCAGCAGCGACAGCGGGGTGGTGTAACCGCCGAGCAGCTCGGTGACCCCGCTGAAGACCACCACCACCCACAGGGCCACCCGCCAGCGGGGTCTGCTCGACATCCCGACGGCGGTCATGTAGGCGATCACCGGGGCGAGGTAGCCGTGCACCGGGTCGGTGAGGGTGCCGTTGCTGTCCAGCGGCAGCCGGGTCAGGGCGTCCCGGATGTGCTCGGAGGCGCCCTCGGCCACCCACCAGTCGATGCCCAGCGAGACGCCGTACGCCAGCACCGAGGCGAGCACGCCGTCGGCAACCCGCAGGCCGTCGCGCTTGATCAGCCGCTCGACGGCGAACGCCAGCGGTACGGCGAGCACCGCGACGCTGGACACCAGGCCGGTGATGGTGGACAGCACCGCGGAGAAGTGCGGCGCGTTGGTGGCGATGTCCTGCTCGATGCCGGTGGTGGTCGAGGTGGCGATGCCGGCCAGCACGAAGACGGCGACTATCCCGAAGACGCCGGCCAGGAAGCGGATCAGGTCGGACGGGCGGTGCGCGCGGGCGGCGAGCAGCGGCTCGTCGACGTCCAGGTGCGGGGCGTCGTCCAGCGGGTCGTGGTGCTCGGCCCGCGGGGCCGGCGGGGCGGCGGCGGGGGGCCGGTCGACCGCTTCGACCGCTTCGACCGGTTCCAGCCGTTCCAGCGGCTCGGTGGGTGCGGGCGGCTCGGCCGGTCCGGGTGGCTCGGGCGGCTCGGGCGTCTTCTCGGGCGTGCGGGTCTTGATCGTCGGGTCCTTGATCAGGGAGACTTCCGGCGTCGGCCCGTGCCCGGGCCCGCCTTCGGACTCGCGCCCGGGAGCCGGCGGCACGGCGGATCCGGACTCGTCGGAGTCCCTGTCCACGCCCACGTCAGCCGTCCCGGTCATCTGGTCTTGTCCTCGTATCACCACTCACCGCCCCGAAGATGGTGGCATGCCCCGCGCCCCTGTGCTGGACAGGGGGCGGATCGGGCGCGGCGGGTCGATCACCCGGGGCCGCGCACGCGCCCCTAGGAGGAAGGATGCCGCAGGTGACGGACGCAACACAGGACGGGCTCCCGGCCGACCTGCCACCCTTCGCCGAACTGGTGCTCGACCTGACCGAGCGGATTCCACCCGGGCGAGTGATGACCTACGGGGACATCGCCGAGTACCTCGGCCAGGGCGGCCCCCGCCAGGTCGGCCGGGTGATGGCCCTCTACGGCGGCTCGGTGCCCTGGTGGCGGGTCGTCCGCGCCGACGGCCGCCTGCTGCCCGGGCACGAACACCGCGCCCTCGCCCACTACGGCGAGGAGGGCACCCCGCTGCGCGACCTCGCCGACCCGCCCCGCGTCGACCTCGCCCGGGCCCGCTGGGACGGACAGCCCGAATCGGCGAAAGCCCCGCGCGAACGGGATTGACGGGGCAGGATCGTAGGCTCGATGCGGGCGGGCCCCCGGGCCCGCCCCGGCCATGCCCCCGCACCACCCAGGACCGTCATCCGTGAGCTCCCCCTACCGGCTCGTGCGCAGCCCGCTCGTCCAGCCCGACCCGCCGACGCTGGACGCCCACCAGCGCGCCGTGGTCGAGCACACCGGCGGCCCGCTGCTCGTCCTCGCCGGACCGGGCACGGGCAAGACCACCACCCTGGTCGAAGCGGTCGCCCGCCGCATCCAGGACGGCACCGACCCCGAGCGGATCCTCGTCCTCACCTTCAGCCGCAAGGCCGCGATGGAACTGCGCGACCGGATGTCCGGCCGCCTCGGCACCAGCGCCGCCGCCCCCCAGGCCACCACCTTCCACTCCTTCTGCTACGGCCTGCTGCGCGCCCACCAGGACCCCCAGGACTACGCCGAACCGCTGCGGCTGCTCTCCGGCCCCGAGCAGGACGTGATGGTCCGCGAACTGCTCGCCGGCGGCGCCGAGGACGCCAGGCTCGGCAGCAGCCGCATCCGGTGGCCCCTGGACCTGCGGGCCTGCCTGACCACCCGCGGCTTCGCCGACGAGGTCCGCGCCGTCCTCGCCCGCAGCCGCGAGCTCGGCCTCGGCGAAGCCGAACTCGAACGCTTCGCCCGCGGCGTCCAGCGCCCCGACTGGGCCGCCGCCGCGCACTTCCTCGCCGACTACCTCGACGTCCTCGACCTGCGCGGCGTCCTCGACTACGCCGAACTCGTCCACCGCGCCGTCCTGCTCGCCGAACGCCCCGACGTCGGCGAGGAACTCCGGCGGCGCTACGACGTCGTCTTCGTCGACGAGTACCAGGACACCGACCCCTCCCAGGTCCGACTGCTGCGCCGGCTCGCCGGCGGCGGACGCGACCTCGTCGCCGTCGGCGACCCCGACCAGTCGATCTACGCCTTCCGCGGCGCCGACATCAACGGCATCCTCGACTTCCCGGAGACCTTCCGCCGGGCCGACGGCAGCCCCGCCGAGGTCAAGGTGCTGCGCGTCTCCCGCCGCTCCGGAGCCGTCCTGCTCGCCGCCTCCCGCGAGATCGCCCGCCGGATGCCGATGGGCCGGCTGCCCGCCGACAAACTCGCCCAGCACCGCGCCCTGCTGCCCTCCCGCGAGGGCGGCCGGGTCGAGGTCTACACCTACCCGACCCCCGGCGCCGAGCTCGACTCGATCGCCGACCTGCTGCGCCGCGCCCACCTGGAGGACGGCGTGCCCTGGGGCGAGATGGCCGTGCTGGTCCGGGCCGGCGCCCGCTCGATACCGGGTGTGCGGCGGGCGCTCGGCGCGGCCGGCGTGCCGCTGGAGATCGACGGCGACGACCTGCCGCTGCGCGAGGAGCCCGCCGTCGCCCACCTGCTGCTGGCCCTGCGGGTCTGCGCCGAACAGGCGACCCGGCTCACCGCCCGCGCCGCGCACGGCGACCCGGACCCGGCCGCGGCGGGCGACCAGGATGCGGACTCCGCGGCCGCCACGGACTCCGCGGACGGCGCGGATCCGCACGCGCCCGGGCCGGAGGGCGACGACGCGCACACCGCCGCGGCGGAGGGCGACGACCCGCTCACCGTCGACCTGGCCCACGCCCTGCTCACCGGCCCGCTCGGCGGCCTCGACGGCTCCGACCTGCGACGCCTGGGCCGGGCCCTGCGCGAGGAGGAACGCGCCGCCCTGCGCGCCGAAGGCCGCCCCGGCGCCCCGCGCCCGGCCGGCGAACTGATCCGCGAAGCCCTCGCCGAACCCGAGCGGCTGATCGCCCTCGACCCGGCCGTCGCCCGCCGCGCCCGCGACCTCGGCACCCTGCTCCGCAAGGTCCGCGAACTCCTCGCCGGCGGCTGCACCGCCGAGGACGCGCTGTGGGAGCTGTGGGACGGCAGCCGCCGCTGGCGCGAACGCCTGGAACGGGCCGCCCTGCGCGGCGGCGCCGCGGGCCGCAACGCCGACCGCGACCTGGACGCGCTGTGCGCCCTGTTCGAGACCGCCGCCCGCGCCGAGGAACAGGTCACCGGCCACCGCAGCGCCCTCGACCTGCTCGCCGAACTCGAAGCCCAGGACATCGCCGCCGACACCCTCACCGTGCGCGCCGTGCGCCCCGAGGCGGTCCGGCTGATGACCGCCCACCGCTCCAAGGGCCTGGAGTGGCGCCTGGTCGTCGTCGCCGGTGTCCAGGACGGCCTCTGGCCCGACCTGCGCCGCCGCGGCTCCCTGCTGGAGGCCGACCGGATCGGGCGCGACGGCCTCGCCGAACCGCTCTCCCCGGCCGCCCTCCTCGGCGAGGAGCGCCGCCTCTTCTACGTCGCCGCCACCCGCGCCAAGGAACGGCTGATCGTCACCGCCGTCAAGGCCCCCGCCGACGACGGCGACGAACCCTCCCGCTTCCTGCGCGAGCTCTACCGCGAGGACGTCGACCCGCGCACCGGCAAGGTGGTGCGCCGCACCCCGCCGGTCACCGTCGAGGACGTCACCCACCGCCCGCGCCGGCCGCTGACGGTCGCCGCCCTGGTCGCCGAGCTGCGCGCCGTCACCGTCGATCCCACCCGCTCGCCGGAACTGCGCCGCGCCGCCGCCGAACGCCTCGCCGTCCTCGCCGCCGCCACCGACGAGGAGGGCCTGCCGCTGGTGCCCGCCGCCCACCCCGACCGCTGGTGGGGCCTGGACGACGCCACCGCGGCCCCCGAACCGCTGCGCAGCGCCGACCTGCCCGTACGGCTGTCCGGCAGCGGCCTGGAACAGCTGGAGAACTGCTCGTTGCAGTGGTTCCTGGACAAGGAGGTCAAGGCCCGCGTCCCCGGCTCCGCCGCCCAGGGCTTCGGCAACGTGGTGCACGCCCTCGCCGACGAGGTCGGCTCCGGCCGCACCCCCGCCGACCTCGCCGTCCTCATGGAACGCCTGGACACCGTCTGGGACGCCCTCGCCTTCGACGCCCCCTGGAAGTCCCAGCAGGAGAAGACCGAGGCCCGCGCCGCCCTGGAGCGCTTCCTCAACTGGCACGTCCTGGAACGCGGCCGCGACGTCGTCGCCACCGAGCACGACTTCGACGTCACCCTCGACGTCGGCGGCGTCTCGGTGCGCATCCGCGGCTCCATGGACCGGATCGAGAAGGACCACGCCGGGCGCGCCTACGTCGTCGACTTCAAGACCGGCAAGCAGATCCCCACCGACAAGTCCCTGCCCGAGCACAAGCAGCTCGCCGTCTACCAGCTGGCCGTGCGCGCCGGCGCCCTCAACGAGCTGCCCGGCTTCACCGCCCACCCGCCGTCCACCGGCGGCGCCGAACTCGTCCACCTGCGCGAACCCGCCGCCAAGGCCGCCCAGGACGCCCCCAAGGTGCAGCGCCAGGAGCCGCCCGAGGGCGAGCCGTGGATCGAGAACCTGCTCGCCGAGGCCGCCGGCAAGGTCCTCGCCGAGCGCTTCGTCCCGCGGACCGGCAGCGGCTGCGACCGCTGCGCCTTCCGCCGCAGCTGCTCGGCCCAGCGGGACGGCGCCCAGCTCGTCGAGTAGCCGGCGCGCGCCGTCGGGGGGGGGGGGGGGGCTGCCGTGTGCCGTCGGGTGGCTGCCGTGCGCCGTCGGGCGGCCGTCGGGTGAGCGTCGGACGGCAGCCGTGCCCCGCCGGGTGCCGTCGGGCGGCCGTCGGGTGAGCGTCGGGTGAGTGTCGGGCGGCCGTCGGGTGGCCGTGGAGTAGCCAGGGTCACCCCGGCCGGGCGCCCGGAGTGTCGGCCCCGCCCGTTAACGTTGCGGGGTGACCGCCGTGCTCAGCCATCCCGACCAGCTCAAGGAGCTGCTGGGCATCCCGTTCAACCGGGAGCAGATGGCGGCCATCGGCGCCCCCCTCGCCCCGGCCGTGATCGTCGCCGGCGCGGGCTCCGGCAAGACCACCGTGATGGCCGCCCGGGTCGTCTGGCTGGTCGGCTCCGGCGCCGTGCGGCCCGAGGAGGTCCTCGGCCTCACCTTCACCAACAAGGCCGCCGGCGAACTCGCCGAACGCGTCCGCGCCGCCCTGCGGGTCTGCGGGCTCGGGGTGCCCCCGGCCGAAGGCTGGGAGCGAACCGCCGACCGCGGCGACACCGAACCGCTCGGCGAGCCGGAGATCTCCACCTACCACGCCTTCGCCGGCCGCCTCCTCAAGGAGCACGGCCTGCGCATCGGCATCGAACCGGACGTCCGGCTGCTCGCCGACGCCACCCGCTTCCAGCTCGCCGCCAAGGTGCTGCGGACCGCCCGCGGCCCCTTCCCCCACCTCACCGGCACCTTCGCCAACCTCGTCGCCGACCTCACCGCCCTGGACGGCGAACTCGCCGAACACCTCGTCGAGCCGCAGGCCCTGCGCGCCTTCGACGAGGAACTGCTCGACACCCTCGCCACCGTCAAGCTCGGCAACGACGACCTGCGCGCCGTCCCCGCCACCGCCCGCGCCCGGCTGGAGCTGCTGCGCCTGGTCGAGGACTACCGGCGCCGCAAGCAGACCGCCGGACTGATGGACTTCGGCGACCAGATAGCCGCCGCCGCCCGCCTCGCCCAGCAGCGCCCCGAGGTCGGCGAACTGCTGCGCGGCCAGTACCGGGTCGTCCTGCTCGACGAGTACCAGGACACCTCCGTCGCCCAACGCCTCATGCTCGCAGGCCTGTTCGGCGCCGGTCCCGACGAGCGGGGCACCGGCCACCCGGTGACCGCCGTCGGCGACCCCTGCCAGGCCATCTACGGCTGGCGCGGCGCCTCCGTCGCCAACCTCGACGACTTCCCCCGGCACTTCCCCCAGGCGGACGGCCGCCCCGCCGACCGCTACTCGCTCAGCGAGAACCGCCGCAGCGGCGGACGGCTGCTCGACTTCGCCAACGACCTCGCCGCCCCGCTGCGCGCCGTCCACGAGGGCGTCGAGGCGCTGCGCCCGGCCCCCGGCGCCGAGCAGGACGGCTACGTCCGGGCCGCGCTGCTGCCCACCCATGCCGAGGAGATCGACTGGCTCGCCGACTCGATCGCCCACCTGGTGCGCACCGGCACCGCGCCCGGCCGGATCGCCGTGCTGTGCCGCGGCAGCGCCGCCTTCCCGGACATCCACGCCGCGCTCGTCGCCCGCGAGGTGCCGGTAGAGGTGGTCGGCCTCGGCGGCCTGCTGCAACTGCCCGAGGTCGCCGACCTGGTGGCGGTCTGCGAGGTGCTGCACGACCCGACCGCCAACGCCGCCCTGGTGCGCCTGCTGATCGGCCCGCGCTGGCGGATCGGCCCGCGCGACCTCGCCCTGCTCGGCCGCCGGGCCGCCGCCCTGGTGCGCACCGACCGGCCCGAGGGCGTGGAGGCGCTGGCGGCCGCCGTCGCCGAGGCCGACCCCACCGAGACCATCTCGCTGGCCGACGCCGTGGAGACCTTCCTCACCTCCCCGGCCGACGACGGGGACCAGCCGGACGACCTGCCGTTCTCCGCCGAGGCCAGGGTCCGCTTCGCCCGGCTCGCCGCCGAACTGCGCGAGTTGCGCCGCTCGCTCGCCGACCCGCTGATGGACGTGCTGCACCGGGTGCTCGCCGTCACCGGCCTGGAGGTCGAACTCGCCGCCTCGCCCAAGGCGCTGGCGGCCCGGCGGCGCGAGACCCTGCACGCCTTCCTGGACGTCGCCGCCTCCTTCGCGGACCTCGACGGCGACCCGGGCCTGGGCGCCTTCCTCGGCTTCCTGCACGCCGCCCAGCAGTACGAGCGCGGCCTGGACAGCAGCCTGCCCGGCGGCGAGGACACCGTGAAGGTGCTCACCGCCCACAAGTCCAAGGGCCTGGAGTGGGACGTGGTGGCCGTCCCCGGCCTGGTGAAGGGCGCCTTCCCCTCCGCGACCGCGCGCGAACGCTGGACCAGCAGCAAGCGCGTCCTCCCGCACGCCCTGCGCGGCGACCGCGCCACCCTCCCCGACGTCCGCGGCGGCTGGAACGGCAAGTCCATGGCCGCGTTCAAGAAGGAACTGGCCGAGCACTCCGGCACCGAGGAGCTGCGCCTCGGGTACGTCGCGTTCACCCGCCCCCGTGCGCTGCTGCTGGCCTCCGGCCACTGGTGGGGGCCCAGCCAGAAGACCGTCCGCGGGCCGTCCGCGTTCCTGGAGCGGCTGCGCGAGCACTGCGAGCGGCCCGGAACCGGCGAGGTCGAGCACTGGGCCGAGCCGCCCGAGAAGGGCGCGGAGAACCCGGCACTGGCCGCCGCCGTCGAGCGCCCCTGGCCGCTGCCGCTGGACCCGGCCGCCCAGCACGCCCGCCGCCGGGTCGCCGCGGTGGTGCGCGAGCGGCTCGCCGGGGCTCCGGCACCCGAACCCGAACCGATGGCGGTGGAGGACCAGCGGCAGGTCGCCTCCTGGGACCGCGACCTCACCGCGCTGCTCGGCGAGTTGGAACGCTCCCGGCGCACCGCCCGCGAGGTGCCGCTGCCCGCCGCGCTGTCCGCCACCCAGCTGCTGCGCCTGGCCGCCGACCAGGACGGCTTCGCCCGCGACCTGGCCCGGCCGATGCCGCGCCCCCCGCAGCCCGCCGCCCGGCGCGGCACCCGCTTCCACGCCTGGGTGCAGTCCCGGATCGAGCCGCTGCTGCTGATCGAGCCGGGCGCACTGCCCGGCGCCGACGACGACGGCATCGAGGACGAACAGGACCTGGAGCGGCTCAAGGAGGCGTTCCTGCGCACCCCGTACGCCGAGCGCAGGCCCCACCGGGTGGAGGCGCCGTTCCAGCTGGTGCTGGCGGGCCGGGTGGTGCGCGGCCGGATCGACGCGGTCTACCGGGACGGTGACGTGCTGTCAGAATCCGGTGGGACGTCACGCTACGAAGTGGTGGACTGGAAGACCCACCGCGAGGAGACCGCCGACCCGCTGCAGCTCGCGGTCTACCGGCTCGCCTGGGCGGAGCAGGCGGGCGTCGATCCCGAGCAGGTCACGGCTTCGTTCCTGTACGTCCGCAGCGGGCGGATCGTCCGTCTGGCAGGACTTCCCGGCCGAAAAGAGTTGGAACGGCTCCTGATCGGGAACAGTGATAAATGAGTCACGCAGAGCATCCAAGTCATCATGGCAGTGCCCGAAACCTGTGCGTCATGCACGTTTCGTGCCTATTGTGGGGTCGGTAACCGGTCAACCCCCGCGCTCCGGCCGCCAGCGAGGCCCGCATTCCCTAACCCTCAGTCATCACAGCAGGTGCCCCCCGGCACCGGCGTCTTCTGCTGGAGAGTCCGAAGTTGAGCGCGACCGGATGGATCAGAGAGCGGTTCACCGGGCCGACCCCGGGACCCGCCCCGGGCGCGACCGGCACCTGGCCGAGGACGGCGCTCGCGCTGCCCCTCCTCGGCATGGTGCTGATCGTCGTCCTCGACTACCTCAGCGGCACCGAGGTGACGGTCGAACCCGCCCTCACCGCCGTTCCCGCGCTGGCCGCCGTGGTCAGCCACCGTACCTGGTACCCGCTCGTCATCGGCCTGTGCACCGAGACGGCGGCCTTCCTGATGGCCTTCCGCAGCGACGCGCTCGGCGAGTCCGTGCACGCCGCCAGCGTCATCGCGATCCTGCTCGTCGCCACGATCGGCTGGGTCAGCGCCACCCTGAGGCTGCGCCAGGAGCGCGCCCTCGCCGACGCCCAACTGGTCGCCTCCATCGCCCGCCGCGTCCTGCTGCGGCCCGTCCCCGAGAGGGTCGGCAGCGTGCGCGCCGCCGTCCACTACGAGGCCGCCGCCGCGCACGCCCGCATCGGCGGCGACCTGTACGAGGTCGTCAACACCCGCCACGGCGTCCGGGCCGTGGTCGGCGACGTCCGCGGCAAGGGCCTCGGCGCCGTCGAGACCGCCGCCGCCGTCCTCGGCGCCTTCCGCGAGGCCGCCCACCAGGAACCAGCCCTCGACCGGGTCGCCGGCTGGCTGGCCGTCAGCCTCGACCGCGCCCTCCACGAGAACGACCACCCCGGCGTGGAGGAGGAGTTCGTCACCCTGGTGCTGATCGGCGTCGGCCCCGACGGCACCGCCGAACTCGTCAACTGCGGGCACCCCGCACCGCTGCTGCTCCGCGAGGCCACCGTCCAACCGCTCGAACTCGCGGAGACCGTCCCGCCGTTGGGCGTCCTCGACCCGGCCGACGTGCACCCCCCGGTCCACCACGTCCCGCTCCGCGGCGGCGACCGGATCCTGCTGTTCACCGACGGCGTGATCGAGGCCCGCGACCGCGCCGGCACCTTCTACCCGCTCGCCGAACGCCTCCCGCGCTGCGCCGACGGCCGCCCCGCCGACGTCCTCCAGCGCCTGCACGAGGACGTCGTGCGCCACGTCGGCCGGCAACTCGGCGACGACGCGGCCATGCTGCTCCTGCAGTACGACCCCCAGCCGACCCCGCCCGTCCACCTCCCGCACCAGAACGGGGCCCTGAGCCACCTCAACTAGGGCCCCGGCGGCTCCGCGGCTACAGCGACACCTCGACCAGCAGCGGCCGGTGGTCCGACACCGCCGCGCGCGGCGCCCGCGCCGGGCCCACCGCCGCGCGCGGCACCCCCACCGCCAGCACGTGGTCGAACTGCACCGCCGGCCGGTGCGAGGGGTAGGTCGGCGTGCGCGCCAGGTCGTACCAGCCCTGCAGCCGCGCCCGCGGCTCGCGCACCCGCCGCCGGCGCTGCCCGGCCACCACCGGCCGGGCCCGCCGCGCCGCCCGCAGGTCCCGCACCCGCACCCGCGGCGCCGTGCGCTCCAGCGCCGTCGCCCCGCCCAGCACCGTACGCGGCACCGCGCCGATCAGGTTGAAGTCCCCCAGCACCAGGTACGGCTGCGGCAGGTCGGCGATCCACCGCCGGATCCCGGCCAGCTGCGCCATGTTCCAGCCCGGGACGAAGGACAGGTGCGCCGCCACCACGGTGAACGGCCCGCGGTCGCCCTCCAGCACCGCCGCCAGCGCCGCCCGCGGCTCGTCCGGCACCGGGGTCAGTCCGCGCCGCCCCGCCACCCGCAGCGGCAGCCCGAACGGCGCCGGGGCGAACCGCCGGGCCCGCCAGTGCCGCACCGGGAGCCGGGTCAGCAGCGCCGTCCCGTACGAGGGCGGGGCGCCGTCGCCCACCTCGCCCGGCCCGTACACCCGCAGCCCGTTCGGGCCGGCCGGCTCGGGCACCCAGCCCGCCACCGGCGCCGGGCGCCCGTGGAGCGCGGCGGCGAAGCGCCAGTCCTTCGCGCCCATCGCCGCGGCCGCCACCGCCGCCTGGTCGGTGCCGCCCGAGCGCGCCTGGTGCCGGTCCACCTCCTGCAGGGCCAGTACGTCGGCGTCCAGCGCCGCCACCGCCTCCGCCAGCGGGGCGCCCGCATCGGCCGGGTAGGGCCGCGGCGCACCGTCCGCGGCGAGCGGCTGACCGTGCAACAGGTTGAAGGTGGCGATGCGCAACTGGCTCACACCGCACGACGGTACCCGAGCGCGCGGCTTGAGCCCGAGGGGCATACCGGGTATACATACCGAGTATGTCCATCCGCCACGGTCTGCTCGCCCTGCTCGACGAGGGCCCCCGCTACGGCTACCAGCTGCGCTCCGAATTCGAGGCGCGCACCGGCGCCACCTGGCCGCTCAACGTCGGGCAGGTCTACACCACGCTCTCCCGACTGGAGCGCGACGGCCTGGTCGAGGCCGCCGGCGAGGACGACGAGGGCCACCAGTTCTACGCCGCCACCGACGCCGGCCGCGCCGAACTGCGGGCCTGGTTCGACACCCCGGTGCCCCGGACCAACCCCCCGCGCGACGAACTGGCCATCAAGCTCGCGATGGCCGTCACCGTGCCCGGCGTGGACGTCAGCGCCGTCGTCCAGGGCCAGCGCCGGCACAGCATCAAGGCCCTCCAGGACTACACCCGGCTCAAGGGCCGCGCCCTCGCCGGCAGCCCGGCCCCCGGCGCCCCCGGCGGTCCCCGCCCGGCCTCCGGCACGGCCGGCACGCCCGGCACCGTGCCCGCCGAGAGCAACGAACTCGCCTGGCTGCTCGTCCTCGACCAGCTGATCTTCCAGACCGAAGCCGAGATCCGCTGGCTCGACCACTGCGAGACCCGCCTCGCCCAGCACGCCGAACTCCACCAGGCGCGCGCCGCCGAAGCCGCCCGCGCCACCGACACCGCGACCAGGAAGCCCACCCGGCTCGGCCGCCGCACCCGCGCCTGACGCGGCCGCGGCCCAGCCCACCGAACCACCGGCCGGCGCCCCCGGGCGCCGACCCGCACCCAGCACAAGGGGGGAACCGTGTCCCACACCCGACAGTCCCGGCCGACACCGGTACTGCACCTGGAGAACGTCACCCGCGTCCACGGCCAAGGCGCCGCCGAGGTCCACGCCCTGCGCGGCGTCGACCTCGAGGTCCACCCCGGCGAGTTCGTCGCCGTCATGGGCCCCTCCGGCTCCGGCAAGTCGACCCTGCTCACGCTCGCCGGCGGCCTCGACACCCCGACCAGCGGCCGCGTCCTGGTCGAAGGCACCGCCCTCGGCGACCTCACCCGCAAGAAGCTCGCCCGGGTCCGCCGCCGCTCCGTCGGCTACGTCTTCCAGGACTACAACCTCATCCCCGCCCTCACCGCCGCCGAGAACATCGCCCTGCCCCGCGAACTCGACGGCGTCTCCGCCCGGGCAGCCCGCCGGGAAGCCGTCGCCGCCCTGCAGGAACTCGGCATCGCCGAACTCGCCGACCGCTTCCCCGACGACATGTCCGGCGGCCAACAACAACGCGTCGCCATCGCCCGCGCCCTCATCGGCGAGCGCCGCCTCGTCCTCGCCGACGAACCCACCGGCGCCCTCGACTCCACCACCGGCGAAGCCGTCCTCGCCGTCCTGCGCGCCCGCTGCGACGCCGGCGCCGCCGCCATGATGGTCACCCACGAAGCCCGCCACGCCGCCTGGGCCGACCGCGTCGTCTTCCTGCGCGACGGCCGCATGGTCGACGAATCCGTCAGCCAGGACGCCGCCAGCCTCCTCGTCAGCGCGGCCACCAACAGCATGAAGGTGGACGAGTGAAGCCCAGCGCCTGGCGGGTCGCCCTGCGCATCGCCCGCCGCGACGCCCTGCGCGCCAAGGGCCGCAGCGCCCTGGTCATCGCCATGGTCGCCCTGCCCGTCCTCGGCGTCACCGGCGCCGACGTCGTCTTCCGCAGCGCCGAACTCTCGCCCGCCGAACAGGCCGTGCGCATCATGGGCCGCGCCGCCGGCGAACTCGAGATGGTCGAACGCGGCGCCTCCGTCCTACAGGCGCCCGACCCCGCGCAAGGCCTCAGCGTCGAGAACCCCCAGGACAAGGCCAAGGACGGCGCCACCCCCCGGCACACCCCCGCGCAGCAGCGCGCCCTCGACACCCCACCCGCCGACCTGGCACGGCAACTCCTACCCGCCGGCGCCACCCTGGTGCCCGAACGCGAGGGCCCGTACACCGCCGCCACCAGCACCGAAGGGCTGCTCTCCACCCGCGTCAGCGAAACCGACCTGAACGACCCGGTCTGGAACGGCCGGCTGAACCTCGTGCAGGGCCGGGCCCCCGCGAACGACCGCGAAGCCGCCGTCACCCCGGACTTCCTCAAGCGCTCCGGCCTCGCGATCGGCGACCGCACCGCCGTCCGCGGCCTGGAAGCCACCCCCTTCACCATCACCGGCGTCTACGAGTACCCCGGCGACCTCAAGGCCACCGAACTCCTCGCCCCTCCCGGCACCCTGATCGGCCGACTCGCCGAAACCCCCGGCGCGACCCGCGGCCAGGCCGCCGGCACCGGGGAACCCACCCGCTGGCTGGTCAAGCTCCCCGACGGCACCGGCATCGACTGGCACAAGGTCGTCGAACTCAACCAGTACGGCTTCACCGTCACCAGCCGCGCCGTCCTGACCGACCCCCCGGCCCGCGCCGACGTCCCCTACTACGTCGAACAGGACCGGCGCTCCGGCACCGACCAGTCCTCCTACTTCAACCGGACCGGCGTCGTCATCCTCGCCACCGTCGTCGGCATGGCCCTGCTGGAGATCGTCCTCCTCGCGGGCCCCGCCTTCGCCGTCGGGGCCCGGCGCTCCCGGCGGCAGCTCGGCCTGCTCGCCGCCGCCGGCGGTGACCGCGCCAACGTCCGCGGCGTCGTCCTCGGCGGCGGCATCGTCCTCGGCGTCACCGGCGCCGTGATCGGCCTCGGCCTCGGAGTCGGCCTGGTCGCCCTGCTGCGCACCCAGGCCGAGGAGTACGCCGGCCGGCGCTTCGGCCACTTCGACCTCCAGCCGCTCGACCTGCTCGGCGTGCTCCTCGTCGGCCTGGTCACCGGCCTGCTCGCGGCGGTCGTCCCCGCCGTCCAGGCCTCCCGCCAGGACGTCGTGAGCGCGCTCACCGGCCGCGACTCCCTCAAACCGCCGAACCGCAAGCTCGCCCTGCTCGGCCTGCTGATGCTCGGCGGCGGCGCCGCCCTCGCCCTGCTCGGCGGTGCCAGCGGCGTCGGCAACCGCAGCCTCGCCGTCCTCGGCGGCTCCGCCCTCGCCGAACTCGGCATGGTCGCCCTCACCCCGACCCTGGTCAGCCTCTTCGGCCGGCTCGGACGCTGGCTCTCGCTCGGCCCCCGGCTCGCCCTGCGCGACTCCGTGCGCCACCGCGCCCGCACCGCACCCGCCGTCGCCGCCGTCATGGCCGCCGTCGCCGGCTCCGTCGCCGTCGGCGTCTACACCGCCAGCTACGACGAGCAGTACCGGCGCGAGTACGTCGCCCACGGCCCCTCCGGCGCCGTGCTGCTCGGCAGCGGCTGGCTGGCCGGACCCGACGCCAAACTGCTGCCCCAGATGCGCGAGACCGTCGAACGCAGCATCCCCGACCTCGGCCCGCGCGCCGACGTCCTACGCGTCTCCCCCAAGGGCGACTGCGCCGACGGGGAGTACTGCGGCTACATCAGCGTCGAGATGCCCAAGGCCGACCGCTGCCCCCTCCAGGACAGCGACCAGGACTACGGCCCCGGCGAAGCCGACCGGATCCTGGAGACCGACAAGCGCTGCCAGACCCGCGGCCGCTCCGGCAGCCCCTACAGCCCCCTGACGGCCGGCGACGCCACCCTGCTGCGCAACCTCTACGGCGTCACCGACCCGGCCGCCGGCAAGGCCCTCGCCGCCGGCAAGGCCGTCGTCTTCGACGCCCGCTACCTCAAGGACGGCAAGGTCGCCATCCGGTACACCACCGCCGACCAGGACCGGTCGGGCAGCCCCGGCCACAAGCCCGCCAGCACCGAGATCGCCGTCGACGCCGTCCTCGCCACCGCCGCGGTGCCGGCCCCGGCCGAGGCCGTGGTCAGCCCGGACACCGCCACCAGGCTCGGCTTCGCCACCGCCGCCGCCGGCTCGGTCTGGCTGCCCGGCACCGCACCCTCCGACAGCGCCCAGCAGAAGGCCGACGGCGCGCTCGCCAAGATCAGCGACCGCGACGTCCTCACCATCGAACGCGGCTACCAGTCGAAGGACGACCTCGTCCGCCTGGGCCTGACCGCCTTCGCCGCCCTGGTCGCCCTCGGCGCCGCCGGCATCGCCACCGGCCTGGCCGCCGCCGACTCCCAGCGCGACCTCACCACCCTCGCGGCGGTGGGCGCCGAACCCCGCATCCGGCGCTCGCTGTCCGGCTTCCAGTGCGGCGTGATCGCCGCGATGGGCGCCGTCCTCGGCGTGGTCTGCGGCATCGTGCCGGGCGTGGCGCTGCGCAAGGTCGAGGGCGCGGCGAACACCTACCCCGGCATGAGCCCCGAGGAGATCGCCAACAAGGCGATCGTGGTCTTCCCGTGGCCCACCATCGCCGCCACCGTGGTGGTGCTCCCGCTGCTCGCGGCCGCCCTGGCGGCGGTGCTCACCCGCTCGCGGGTCACGATGCTGCGCCGCTCCGCCTGAGGGCCGCTCCGCCCGAGGGCCGTTCCGCCTGGGGCCGTTCCGTCTGGGGCCGTTCCGTCTGGGGGCCGGGCCTCGGTCGGCCGTTCCGCCCGAGGGCCGCGCCCCGGTCGGCCTTTCCGGGGCGGGGCACCTCCGTCGCCCCGTCACCTCCGTCACCCCCGCCACGCCCGTGCCGCGGCGGGGGTGACGGAGGTCACCGGCCCGGCGGGCGGTCCTGGGCGGACGCCCGGGGCGGGCACCCGCACGGGCGAACTACAGTCGTCGGTATGACGAGAACCCCGGACAGCGCCGTCCGCTCCTTCATCGACCAGCACCAGGCCGCCTTCCTCGCGGACCTGTCCGAGTGGCTGGCCATCCCCTCGGTCTCCGCCGACCCCGACCGGGCCGGCGACGTGCGCCGCTCCGCCGAGTGGCTGGCCGCCAAGCTGCGCGAGACCGGCTTCCCGGTCGCCGAGGTGTGGGAGACGGACGGCCTGCCGGCGGTGTTCGCCGAGTGGCCCTCCGCGGACTCGTCCGCGCCGACCGTCCTGGTCTACGGGCACCACGACGTGCAGCCCGCCGCCGAGGAGGACGGCTGGGACACCGAGCCGTTCACCCCGACCGTGGTCGGCGACCGGCTGTACGCCCGCGGCGCCGCCGACGACAAGGGCCAGGTGTTCTTCCACACCCTGGGCGTGCGCGCCCACCTGGCCGCCACCGGCCGCACCGCGCCGGCCGTCAACCTCAAGCTGCTGGTCGAGGGCGAGGAGGAGTCCGGCTCGCCGCACTTCGCCGACCTGGTCCGGCGCGAGGCCGCCCGGCTGGCCGCCGACGTCGTGGTCATCTCCGACACCGGCATGTGGTCCGAGACCACGCCGACCGTCTGCACCGGCATGCGGGGCCTGGCCGACGCCCAGATCGACCTGTACGGGCCGGACACCGACATCCACTCCGGCTCCTTCGGCGGCGCCGTCCCCAACCCGGCGCAGGTCGCGGCCGAGCTGGCCGCGGCCCTGCACGACGACGACCGCCGGGTCGCGATCCCGGGCTTCTACGACGGGGTGGTGGAGCTGACCGAGCGGGAGCGCGAACTCTTCGCCGAGCTGCCCTTCGACGAGGAGCAGTGGCTGCGCGTCGCCAAGTCGTACGGCACCCGCGGCGAGGCCGGCTACTCCACCCTGGAGCGGATCTGGGCCCGTCCGACCGCCGAGGTCAACGGCATCTGGGGCGGCTACACCGGCCCCGGGGGCAAGACCATCGTGCCGTCCTCGGCGTACCTGAAGCTGTCCTTCCGGCTGGTCGCCGGCCAGGAGGTGGAGAAGGTCCGCGAGGCGGTGCGCGCCTGGGTGGCCGAGCGGGTGCCCGAGGGCATCCGCCACGAGCTGGTCTTCCCGGGCGCGACCCGGCCGTGCCTGACCCCGCTGGACCACCCGGCACTGCAGTCCACCGTGCGTGCGATGGGCCGCGCCTTCGGCCAGAAGATCCTCTTCACCCGCGAGGGCGGCTCCGGCCCCGCCGCCGACCTCCAGGACGTGCTGGGCGCGCCGGTGCTGTTCCTCGGCATCTCGGTGCCCTCGGACGGCTGGCACTCGGTCAACGAGAAGGTCGAACTGGGCCTGCTGGCCAAGGGCGTGGAGACCGCCGCGTACCTGTGGGGCGACCTGGCCGAGAACTTCCGGCCCGGCGCGTGAGTCCGCTCGCGCCGGACCATGGCAGTCAGACCACTCATCCGGATGATTCACCACATGGGGATGGAACGAGTTGAGCACCGTGCCTGAGACCGAGCGCCCGCTGGCCCTGGCCAGGTCCGGGGTGGACCGGGCGGCCGAGCACCGCTTCGACGAACCGTGGCTGGCGGCCGCGTGGAGCCACCCCGCCACCCGGGTGCTGCCCATCGCCGGCGGCGAGGCCTTCGTCGTCGACACCGCGCAGGGCACCGAACTCGTGCTGCTGCCCTCCTTCGAGGCACCGCAGACCGGTGACCGGTACTTCCTCGGCACCGACGAGGACGGCGTCTCGTACTTCGCGCTGGCCGGCGAGAGCCTGCCCGGCCGCCTCGACGGCGACGCCCGCCCGGCCGGGCTGCGCGAGGTCGGCGCCCTGCTGTCCGACCGGGACTCCGGACTGCTGGTGCACGCCGTCGCGCTGGAGCACTGGCACCGGCTGCACAGCTTCTGCTCGCGCTGCGGGCACCCGACGGAGAAGGCCGGCGCCGGGCACGTGCGGCGCTGCACCTCCTGCGCGGCCGAGCACTACCCGCGCACCGACCCGGCGGTGATCATGGTGATCACCGATGAGCAGGACCGCTGCCTGCTCGGCCGCCAGGCCCTGTGGCCGGAGGGTCGCTGGTCCACCCTGGCCGGCTTCGTCGAGCCGGGGGAGTCGCTCGAGCAGGCGGTGGCCCGCGAGGTGCAGGAGGAGGCGGGGGTGCGGGTCGGCGAGGTGCGCTACGTCGCCAGCCAGCCCTGGCCGTTCCCGTCCAGCCTGATGCTCGGCTTCATGGGCAAGGCGCTGCCCGGCGGCACCGAGATCACCGTGGACGGCGAGGAGCTCGCCGAGGCGCGCTGGTTCTCCCGGGAGGAACTGCGCGCCGGAATGGCCGCGGGCGAGATCCTGCCGCCCTCCGGCATCTCGATCGCCCGCCACCTGGTCGAACTCTGGTACGGCGAACCGCTGCCCGCGAGCGCGCGCTGGTAATCCCGTCCGGATTCCCGGCGCTTGCACGCAAAAGGGGGCGCGTGGCTTATGCCGCGCGCCCCTGTCTTTCGTCCCGCCCCTCTCCGGAAACCGCCGTCGACCGACTGTTCGTGGCCGGACGGGCCAGTTCTGCTACCGCACGACACGCCCGGAACCGCACCGTCGACCCGCCCGGACGACATTGCCGGAAACGGCTGAAAACGCGTCACCCCGCTCGCTACATTCACTCGGGTGACCATCCCCCGGGGCACCGCCCAATCCCCCAAATACCAGCGCCTCGCCGCCGACCTGCGCCGCCGGATCGCCGAGGGCGAGTTCACCGCCGACGCCGCCATCCCGGTCGAGAGCGAACTGGAACGCCAGTACGGCGTCGCGCGCAACACCGTCCGCCTCGCCATCGACGTCCTCGTCAACGAAGGCCGGCTCGTCCGCCTCCAGGGCAAGGGCACCTACCTGCGCGAACACCCCGTCCTCGACCACCGCGCCTACGGCCCCACCCTCGCCGCCGCCCCGCGCGACTGCCTCGCCGCCCCCTCCGACGTCTACCTCGGCGAAGCCGCCGACGCCGGACGCGAGCTCAGCACCGACTTCGAGATGATGATCGTCCGGGCCCGCGTCGACATCGCCGAACGCCTCGGACTGCGCCCCGGCGAGGCCATCGTCGTCCGCCGCCAACTGCGACTGCTCGACCGCGAGCCCTACTCCATCGAGGAGAGCCACTACCGGGCCGGACTCGCCGCCGGCACCCCGCTGATGGAACCCGACCCCGTCGACGGCGGCGACGAGGCCGTCCTCGCCGCGCTCGGCCGCACCGAGATCGGCGCCGTCGACCACCTCGTCGCCCGGATGCCCGGCCCCGAGGAGGCCCAGTGGTTCCAGGGCGGCCCCGGCGTCCCCCTCATGGTGCAGACCCGCGTCACCTACGACCGGCGCGGGCCCGTCCGGGTCATCGAGACCCGCTACTCCGCCGACCGCAGCCGACTCGTCTACGGCATCGGCGACCTCGGCGCACGCACCACGCTGCCCGCGCCCGCCGCACCCGTCGACCCGGCCCGGGCCGACGCGCCGTGACCGCGCGCGCCGACCGGGTGCGCCGCGCCGACCGGGTGCGCCGGGCCGACCGGGTGCGCCGGGCCGACCGGGTCCGCCGGGTGCGCCGCGCCGACCGGGGCCCGTCCGGCGCGGATCAGGCCGCGAGCGCCTTCTTCACCTGCAGCAGGCTCGGGTTGGTCATCACGACCTGCTCACCGCCGCCCGCCGGCTGCACCAGCACCGTCGGCACCGTCTGGTTGCCGCCGTTCACCGACTCCACGAAGGCCGCCGACGCCGGGTCCTCCTCGATGTTGATCTCGGTGTAGCCGATGCCTTCACGGTCCAGCTGGCTCTTGAGCCGGTTGCAGTACCCACACCAGGTCGTGCTGTACATCGTCACGCTGCCGGACATCGAGGGGGCTCCTTCGAAAGAGAGGGACACACGGTCTCCGAACGGAACGTCCACCGCGCGGCGGGCATTCCGGCATGCCATCGATCAGCACGCAGAGCGATCATCCTGCGATCACACCGGGCCTGTGGACAACCCCGCCCGGACTGTCCCACCGGACTGAGAAGATGGAACGCATGCAGGAAGACCTCTTGAGCGGCAACCCGTACGACGCCCCCCACGGCTCCCCCTGGGCCGACCCCGGCGCCGCCACGGGCCCCGACGCCGTGCTCGCCGGGCTCGACCCCGAACAGCGCGCCGTCGCCACCGCCCTGCACGGCCCCGTCTGCGTCCTCGCCGGCGCCGGCACCGGCAAGACCCGGGCCATCACCCACCGCATCGCCTACGGCGTGCGCAGCGGCGTCTACCAGCCCGCCCAGGTCCTCGCCGTCACCTTCACCGCCCGCGCCGCCGGCGAGATGCGCGGCCGCCTGCGCCAGCTCGGCGCCGACGGCGTCCAGGCCCGCACCTTCCACGCCGCCGCCCTGCGCCAGCTCCAGTACTTCTGGCCCCGAGCCGTCGGCGGCCCGGTGCCCCAGCTCCTCGAACGCAAGGTCCAACTCGTCGCCGAAGCCGCCGGCCGCTGCGGACTGCGCGTCCAGCGCACCGAACTGCGCGACCTCACCGCCGAGATCGAATGGGCCAAGGTCACCCAGACCGCCCCCGAGGACTACCCCGCCGCCGTCGCCAAATCCGGCCGCGAAGCCCCCCGCGACCCCGCCGAGACCGCCCAGGTCTACCGGGTCTACGAGGAGACCAAGACCCGCCGCGGCAGCATCGACTTCGAGGACGTCCTGCTCCTCACCGCCGCCATCCTGGAGGACCGCCCCGACATCGCCGACCAGGTCCGCTCCCAGTACCGGCACTTCACCGTCGATGAGTACCAGGACGTCTCCCCCCTCCAGCAGCGCCTGCTCGACCAGTGGACCGGCCCCGACGGCGGCGCCAGCCTCTGCGTCGTCGGCGACGCCAGCCAGACCATCTACTCCTTCACCGGCGCCACCCCCGACTACCTCCTCGGCTTCCGAAGCCGCCACCCCCAGGCCACCGTCGTCAAACTCGTCCGCGACTACCGCTCCACCCCCCAGGTCGTCCACCTCGCCAACGGACTCCTCGCCCAGGCCCGCGGCGAAGCCGCCCGCCACCGCCTCGAACTCGTCTCCCAGCGGGAAGCCGGCCCCGAGCCCGTCTACACCGAGTACGAGGACGAACCCACCGAGGCCGAGACCACCGCCCGCCGCATCAAGGACCTCCTCGCCACCGGCGTGCGCGCCAGCGAGATCGCCGTCCTCTTCCGCACCAACGGCCAGTCCGAGGTCTACGAACAGGCCCTCGCCGACCTCGGCGTCCCCTACCAGCTCAAGGGCGCCGAACGGTTCTTCGAACGCCCCGAGGTCCGCGACGCCGGCATCCTGCTGCGCGGCGCCGCCCGCGCCGCCGCCGACCCCCTCACCGCCGGCACCCCCGACCTCGCCGGCCAGGTCCGCGCCGTCCTCGCCACCCGCGGCTTCACCCCCGAACCCCCCGCCGGCTCCGGCGCCGTCCGCGACCGCTGGGAATCCCTCGCCGCCCTCGTCCGGCTCGCCGAGGAGTTCGAACGGACCCGCACCGCCGACGGCCGCACCACCGACCTCGCCGCCTACGTCGCCGAACTCGACGCCCGCGCCGCCGCCCAGCACGCCCCCGCCGTCGAAGGCGTCACCCTCGCCTCCCTCCACGCCGCCAAGGGCCTCGAATGGGATGCCGTCTACCTCGTCGGCCTCACCGAGGGCACCCTGCCGATCATCTACGCCAAGACCGACGAACAGATCGAGGAGGAGCGCCGCCTCCTCTACGTCGGCGTCACCCGCGCCCGCCGACACCTCAGCCTCTCCTGGGCCCTCGCCCGCTCCCCGGGTGGCCGCGCCTCCCGCAAACCCAGCCGCTTCCTCGACGGGCTGCGCCCCGGCTCGGGGATCCCGGGCGCGCGCAGCGGCGCGCGAGGCGCGCGGGGGAGCGTCGAGACCGGCGAGCGCTCGGCCGCCCGACGGGCCCGCGGACCGGTCAAGTGCCGGGTCTGCGGCAAGGTCCTCACCGAGGCCGTCGAACGCAAGCTGCGCCGCTGCGAGGACTGCCCCTCCACGATGGACGAGGGCCTGTACGAACGGCTGCGTGACTGGCGGGCCCGGCAGGCCAGGAAGCAGGGCGCCCCGGCCTACGTGGTGTTCACCGACGCGACGCTCATGGCGATCGCCGAGGACGTGCCCGCCAGCCGCCAGGAACTGGCCCAGATCTCCGGGGTGGGCGCCATGAAGCTGGACAAGTACGGGGCCGCCGTGCTCTCGTTGTGTGCGGGGGAGGAGCCCGAGGAGGATCCGGACGGCGTCGAGGACGACGGTCCGGTCGATCCGGCGTGAGCCGGCACGGGCGCGGTCCAGGGGACTGCTCGGGGGACTTCGAAGCCGGCGCGGCGACGTGCGGCGGGCCGCACCGCGGACCGCGCCCGAACCGCCGGCCGATCCGATCGCGGAACTCGCGCGAAAAATAGTTTGCGCGGCATACCGGGAGCGCAATAGCCTGCCGGAGCGGTCAAGGGGACGCGGTCGCACGGGGTGAAACCTGTGCCGATTCCCCTCGCCCCACAGCTACACCGAGACAGACATCCGAACATTCGGAGCCAGGGGAACCAGGCTCCGCGAGACGCCGAGAGGAGGCGAAGACAGTGGGAAACATCATGATCACCAAAATGACTGGCCAGACCGTTGTCGCTGCCTCCCTGCGTGCCGCCCGCCTGCGGGCGCTCGCCGAGCTCGGTGGAACCGGTCTGGGTCTCGACGCCACCGGTGTCTTCGTCGCCTCCGCTGTCAGTGGTCTTGGACACACTGATCTGCACGGCGCGGATCTGCGCATCGCGGATCTGCACCTCGCGGGCGGCAGGAGTGTCGAAGGCACCGTCGTCGAGACCGGTCTGTCCCGTGACTGGGCGTCGGTCGGCACGTCGCGTCCCATGTGCGACGAGCGACCGATCCAGGCACCGAAGGCGGCCGTAGCCGCCGCCATGCACGGCGGCTATGCGCAGGTCATCGGTGCCGGAAACGCCCAGAAGCAGAACGAGCAGCAGATCAAGCAGGCCAAGGCCGCCTTTATCGGCACCGAGGCCACCCGGATGTGGGCCTTCCGCGGCCCTGAACCCTGGAGAGAACGAACCTGAGTCAGCCTCAGGTCGGCACCTCCAGGGCCGCGGAACCCGTCACACCGGGATCCGCGGCCCTTCTGTTTTGTCCGGTACGCAAGACCACCCAGGCCCTCCGGGGCCTCCGGCCCAGCACCACCAGTCCACTGGGCCGGAACCACTGAGAAGACGAGGAAGACGCCCACAGTGTCCACGGTCATCACGCCGCCCATCCCGTCCGTACCGCCGACAAGCCAGATCACCAAGGCCGACCAGGCCGACCCTCCGGAGGTTCCTTCCATGCAGATCAGCTCGATCGAGCAGGCCGAGGCACTCGGTCTCCCCATCCCGTGCCGCGCCTTCGACCCCGAGGTCTTCTTCGCCGAGACGCCCGCCGACGTCGAGTACGCGAAGTCCCTCTGCGGCACCTGTCCGGTGAAGGACGCCTGTCTGGCCGGCGCCCTCGAGCGGCGCGAGCCGTGGGGCGTCTGGGGTGGCGAGCTCTTCGTCCAGGGCGTCGTCGTGGCCCGCAAGCGGCCGCGGGGCCGTCCGCGCAAGACCGAGGTCATGGCGTGAACCCCGCCGACCACGCCAGGCCCGTCCGCAGGGGAGAGCAGCCCCCGCTGGACACGGCCCTCCGCCGATCCGTACGGATCGCCGCCGCCAAGGCCGACGCAGCCGCCCGCACCCGCCCATTCCCGAGCACGCACCACGAGCAGGACCACCACATGACCCCCGCCGCCATCGATCCGACCGTCCGCGCCGAGCAGACCACCGAACTTCAGACCCAGAACAGGATCCTCGAGATGCAACTCCTGCATGAATCCCTGGCCCGTGCCCATATGCAAGACAGGATGCACGAGGCCGAGAACCAACGGCTCGTCAGCCGGGTCGTCCGGGCCCGCAAGCTCAAGCAGCGGGCCGAGCGGGCCTCGATGCGGGCCCGCAAGGCGCTCGCCGTCGCCCTGATGTAAGGGCCGCCGCCGGTTCGTTCGACCGGCGCACCGCCGCTGTCGTGCCGCAGGCCGCTCCCGTCCACGGGGAGCGG